>JBMTIN010000037.1:0-9789 GCA_049437345.1 Candidatus Marinamargulisbacteria bacterium | reverse complement strand
GAAAAAAACCAGCGGATAACGGTGGGGCAAATTGCCCCGTACACCAAAGGAGCTCAAACAAGCGTATCGTTAATGGGCGCATCCATTACACGTGGACCAATATTGGATACGATTGGGAATTTTAGTCCTGAATTTTCCTACGATATTGCGCTAGATGTTGCGAGTCAAATTGATATCTATATTAATTATCATTATGTAAAAACAGTGCACTTGGAAGGCGGTATGTATGAACTTCGTGGGTTTCCTTTAAGAACGGGATTTAATATTGTTAAATTGGTAAAAACGTCATTTTATCCGGTATCTTCGGTAGAAAATTTCGCCACTCACAATGTTATGGCGTATTCTCGTGATCAACCAAATGAATCGGGATTAACACAATCATTGGCCGTGCATCAAGAACGAATATCCCAAAATGATCAAAACATTTCAAAAAAAATACCACGCAAGGGTGTCTTAATTTCGGATGATTTTCCTCCGACTCAAAAAAAAGTAGTGACACAATACGTTATGCCTTTTGCCGTAGATCCCGTATTGTATTCACCCAATTATACCGAATTTAATTATGGCATTGGGTACCCACTATCATGGCAAGGGGTATCTCCAATTATTTCAAATGAACTTACGCATTCGGCATATATTAAGAAAGGAGTGAACCGACTGATTACAAGTACACTATATACACAGGTAAATCATCAACATGGATTGGTTGGAAATGAACTTTATATAGCGTCTCCAGTGGGACCACTTTCAATTGACAATGCGATTAAAAGAACACAGGGCATTCACCCATTAGGGTGGCAATCAAGGATCTCATTTTTAACGTATCCAATTTACTCTTCCTCGGAACAATGGTTTCGATTATTAAGTGTGGGCATTTCATACAGCATTCGAACACCTGAATTTATTTCGTTTGGCATTGAACGGCCACTGATTCACGATCAGTTACTAACTCAGTATTCGGCCAATATGTCATATCAGTTATATCGCTTATTTTCGGGGACCATTCAATATTCAAAAATACAGTCAATCATGGGTAACGGTAATGAAACGGAACAACAGTTATCGATGGTGATTCAGAGAAAATTGCCCTGGGATTTTGGGGCGGCGGTATCGTATCAGCGAAACATGGGAGCCAATGTTATTGAGCCTGAATTAATATCATTTCAAGTATCTTGGTCCGGGCTTGATGGGTTAACGGCGGCGAATACGTATCGACAAACGGTGGGTACAAAAGACGTTCAATTAGACGCGACGTATCAAACAGATGATCCGGATCGCTTATTATCAACGACAACATCATTGCATCAATCCAAAGAAAAAAGGAATATTTCAACCACATTAAAATATGGGCGTCATAATGTGGGTTTTTCTTATTCAGATGCTTCATCGCAAATAGATCAACAAATGAATTATATGTTTATGAATCAACGCTTTCAATCCAATACAGGGGTTCTATTTCGTCAAATAGATCAGCGACCCGTGACGGTATGGTCGTTGAATGCTGCATCATCAATTGTGTACGCTGACCATCATTGGGCTATTTCAACGCCCATTCAAGATAACTTTGCAATGTTTGCTAAAGATAATACACTAAAAGATCATACGGTATTTGTTGGGTCTGATGGTCGAAAAATCGATGGGCTGGGGCCCACGGTAATACCTTCATTAAGGGATCGTGCTGTGACCGACGTGATTATTGATGTTCCGTCATTATCGGTAGGGGCGCAGCTTGAGCGACTATATTCATTTCGTCCAGTGAATGGTCAAGGATACTTGGTGTCCTTGCATGTGACGCCATCCGTTTTATTAATGTCAAAATTAATGGGGCCTAATAATCAGCCATTAAAGAACACAAAGGGGTATGTTTCGTCACCAACAGATCCTGAAAAGCGGCAACGATTCGTGACATCTCGATCGGGTATTTTTCAAGCGGCTAATTTAATGCCTGGCACGTATAACTTAACGTTTTCAAATCAACAATATCGGCCAATAAGGATGACTATTCCCGTCGGCAGTGACGGATTATTTAAACATCCTCCTGTAATGGTTCATTATGATGAAACGTGGTCCGAGAAACGTCAAGTTTTGTCAGAGACGGTGGTTTCCGAGTCAGGCGAGACAGCCGCCGTTTCATCGGTATCCAAATTTACACCGAATGATTTATTACAACAATTAATTGTTGATATTTTGGCTGAGCCTTTGCCACAAACCCCTTCCTTGGTCAAAAATAATATCGCTGTTCAACCCAATATTATTGAGTCACCATCTCGGCAAGAAATACTCATTTCAAAATTTTCTGGCGAAAAAACAACTCTTCAAACAGCTGATGAGTTGCATCGTTTAAAATACGAGGTTAAATCATTTTTAGTGACAAATAATGCATCCGCTTCGTCGATGGATAGTCTTGAAATTGCAGAAAAAATTAATGATTACTATTTAAAAAAATACACGCCCAAATCCAAGTCATTGGCCACGAAAACGTCCCGTCGACGAACGGTAACAGAACAGGCCTTACTCACCCACCAGCATCGGCAAACAACATCATTGCAACGGAGATTATCTCGAACTCCCTCGGCATCAACAACAACGATTGATGCCGCAATTCAAGTACACAAGACCCGTCGTCAATCCACGAAAGAGTGAAGATCACTCATGATTTTTGATCCCAAAATGCGATTGATTTTGCACGTAATGATAATGCCATCTTGAGTGTTTTGTGTGGAAAGAATTGCACTTTTTTTGTGCAATATATTGTAGATACTCATTTTATTGAATGGAATTGTGAAGGTCATGGTTGTTCTAAATTGATGCAAATTATTTTCAATTTCACGAATAAGAACATCTCGGGTGTCTTTTTGTTTGGCATTAATAAATAATGTCGATATTTCGCCACAATCATGTTTTGTTAGTACAGGGTCTTTAGCACAATCAATTTTATTAAAGATAATCAGTTCATTTTTTAATTGAATATCGAGTTGTTGCAGAACATCATGGGATGTTTTCATTAAGTCTCGCCATTGATGATTTGAACAATCAATCACATGTAAAATTAAATCGGCATAAATAACTTCTTCCAGTGTGGCTTTAAATGCATTCACCAATTGGTGAGGTAATTTTCGAATAAATCCAACGGTGTCAGTTATTAAAACGGTATCATTCGATGGCAATTTAAGTTGACGTGTTGTGGGGTCCAACGTGGCAAATAGTTGATTTTCTTGGCGGACGCCTGAATCCGTTAATAAATGATGGAGGGTTGATTTTCCTGCATTGGTATATCCCATAATAGCCACGGTTAAGTGAGGCGTGAATACCCGCTGCTTACGTTGGTTTTCTCGGGTAAGACGTACTTTTTCAAGATCATTTCGTAGTTTTTGAATTCGTCGATCAATTTGACGGCGGTCCACTTCAAGTTGTGTTTCTCCGGGCCCACGGGTTCCAATACCACCGCCCAACCGAGATAAGTGCGTCCACATGCGACGCAATCGTGGTTGAAGGTACTGTAGTTGAGCGAGTTCAATTTGAATTTGAGCCTCTTTAGTTTGCGCTCGCTGCGAGAATATGTCCAACACAAGGCTGGTTCGATCCAATATTTTAACTTTCAATTCATTTTCAATATGTCGTTGTTGCATGGGGCTTAGCTCATCATCAAAAATAGCCACTTCAATGGCATTATTTTGAATATAGTGTGCAATTTCTTGTAACTTTCCTTTTCCAACATAACTAAGTTGGTTAGGGCGTGGGCGGGTTTGTGCCAAAGAGTGTTGAATCGTTAGTCCCGCCGTTGTGGCCAGTTCCGCTAGTTCCGCCAGTGAATCTTCCGCCGGCCAATCCGATGTTGGGGTGTGAACACCAACACATATACCTCGGCGAGTCATTGGGTGCTCAACCGCTCAATCGCTTTATTATATACCGATGTATTTAGTTGTTCTTTTAACTTTTTATAAAATAAAATAGCGGTTGATCTTTGGTTGGTTTTTTCATAATATCTAGCGAGCAATTCATATTTTTCAACAGATGTAGGGATGCGGTTAATTAATTCAAGCGTTGAATTTAACTGCCCCGTATTTAAGTAAATGTCGGCCAATTTAATCCGGGCATTTTGAAATTGGTTTATTTTCATTTTTTTCTCCTGAGTTGGTTTTTTTTGAAAGGCGGTTTCCAGTAACGTTAGTTGGTCATCAATAATTTTATAGTGATTTATGGCCAGTGGTATACGGTTTTCAGCGATATAAATAGCGGCAAGATTAAAGTGGGCTTCTAACATGCGGTCATCGTATTTAATCGTGGTTTTATAGTAGGCTTTGGCATTATCAAAGTCATTGTAGGTATATAATAGATGGGCGTAATGTAAGGTAAATAAAGGATTTTGAGAATCATTTTCTGTGGCCGTCTTAGCATAACGGTAAGCCTGTGTTTTATAGTGGTCCATCAATGGCGTTTTGGTATACAAGTCATGATATATTAGCCCCAAACGGGCAGGAAACCATGGATTAATAGGGTCCATCTCAATTAATGTTTCGTATTCTTTAATGGCCAATTGAGTAAAGTACTGACGTTGATTGGGATTTTTTTTTGCGCTATTTTCATAACTTTTAGCAAGTTGCAATCGATAGTGCGTTTCCCAGGGCATTAATTGAACGGCTTGGTTAAAGCTGGCATTGGCTAGCTTTGGGTACCCTCGTTCTTGCTGAATAAACCCATTTCTATGATGGATTTCAGCCTTAATGTGGTTGACAGAATCAACCATCAGCCATAGTAGGCCAGCGGTTGTGCCAATAAATAAACTATACCGAAGGATGATCATAATTTGTGCGCAATGCCATTCCTAAACCAACAAATAAGTAAAAATAAACCAAGGTGGCAACTACCCCAAAATTAAACATAATTTGCCCTAAGTACACAAGTAGTCCCCCAATAAGACCAATAACAAGGTAAGCACGTGGCTCGGAGTTTCGGTAAATAAATGACAGAAGCATTAATAGTATTCCGCCAATAAATAATCCATAATAAACGAATCCGCCAAGTACTCCTTTTGTTGCCATGGTGTTTAAGTATTCATTATGCAATCGATCGGGAGTATAATTATGGCCACCTTCCAACCGTCCATAATCTGAACGTCGGTATTTTGGATAGTAATATTTAATGGTATCCAACCCAGACCCCACCATTGGATGGTCTTTAATCCATGGGATTGCGCTTTTCCACATGGACGTTCGTGCACTTCCTTCAATGGCGATACTTTTATAGCTATTAATTTTAAGGTCCGCATTTTTAATTAATAGTTCAGTGTCCGATGGTGTGTTTAACAACGTTTTTTTGGATATTAAATATATCTTTGGGGATAAAATAACCCCTAATATAATCATCATAATCAGTAATTTGCATTGAAATACGGGGCGAATGGCGATGGGGGATTTTTTTGATGTTGCATCGTCTAAAATAAATAATGAAATAATGGTCAGAATAAAGTTCAGGCCTTCGATCATGGAATTTCCAGCAAATTGAATGGTCATTAAAGCAAAAATAAATACCATGGATTTTAGTGGAACATGGACGGTTGATGTGGTCTTTAAACGAATTGAAATTCCCAGAAAAAGTAATAACAAAATAGATGATAATGGGGCCGTATACATACACTGTGCAAGTAAAAACAGCCCGGCCCCTATTCGTTGAAGCCAGGGGTGGTTACTTTGGTATGGAGCGGCGGTTATTAAAAAACCAATCAATAGCGTTCCAAATGCCGCGACCTGCATGAATGGGGACAGTGTATTTAGTTTAAATAGAATAAATAAATAACCAAAGAGGGTCATGATTACACATCCTGTAATGGCCGTGAAGAATGCTTTTCTGGGTGGGGTAAATTGGTGAATAAGTGTTGTGGCAAATATCAGGCCTAATGCGGCGGTTAACCCCACCCATGTGGCACGAGAATACGATAAATACATTGCGTAAACAATTAAGAGTGAGGCATTAAACAAGACGTTGATCTGATTTTGAATCGTTGAATGGGTGATGCTTTTTACGCCATAAAAAATGAAGGGGCCTCCCAACAATAAGATATAAGTAAAAATGCTACCTAGGGATTGACTGGTGGCCGTCATGGATTTTATAACCGCAATGGCAAAATAATAGCCAATGATCAGTCCAAAAGACCGCCATTCAAAGGACGTGACACGATGTTTCTGAATGGTATAAAGTAACTGTCCAATGACTAGTGGGAGGCCCATGCCCATAATCGCACAGTAATGTACGGGATTATTAATGCTCCCAAACACACGCATTGCCGGATCCAAACTCCATTGCACAATATCCATTCCAAAACTTTGAATGATACCATATAAGCTCGATAAACTTGTGGCGATAATAATGCACCATAGGGCGTTTTTAGCACAAATAAGTCCTTGTTTGTTAGCCACTAAATAGGTGAAAAATAAATAACAAGACGTTGTTAATAACCCCTCCCAGCGGTCATAGCTGCCATAAATACTGAGGCTTGGATTTGTTGATAGTACGGTGGATGCCACATTGCTTAGCCAAACCAATACCAGCCCCCAATTAAACCATCGATTTATCTTAAACGTATAAAACCAGTGTTGTCGTCCAATACATTGATCATAGAAAAAAAGAATACCAATAAGGGCTAATCCAATTTTAAAAAGTCCCAGCTTATTGACTTCAAAAACAGAGCGGGTAGCCGTCGAAAAAAGTAAGCTAACGCCCAGTATAATGGCACATAAAATAGCGGTGTATGTGGGATTGATGATTGAACGTTGTTGTTTCATTGATGTATTCAGTATAGCAAACATTTTTTCTTCTTTCTTTTTTGATTTATACATTATTATTATATAGACGACATTATGTGATTCAATCGTGTTAAAAAATAAGAGTTGGGAGACAATGGGAGTCTGGATGTTTAGATTAATTGATTATTATGGGTATAAGTTAATTCGATTAGTGGTCAGTTATTTTTTTGGTCGGGTATTTGCGCCAGGGGTCAAATATAGGTCAGGAACTCACATTCCAGAATGTCTTTATTTGGACCATTCCGATGAGCGAGTCATGCATTTGGGTGATATGATGTTTTTTCTGGGCATTATCTGGCAGTGCAATCAATCGAACATCCCGATATTTATTTTAGGATCACGGTCACTGGTGAGATTTTTTTCAATATTTGGTGTCCGTCATACAATAACAACACATCGCCCTGGAATTATTTTAACAAAAAGTGATTCGCTTCAATTTATATGGCCATCCAAACATACGGTGATAGGGTTTAATTTTTGGCAATTATCGGGCACTGGCCCGGTGGCTGTATTACTTCAGCAGCAGTTTCAACGATTTATGGCGATTTTTTTTCCAGAGATTCATTTAATAACCCCGAATGCATCTTTTTATTCTGAGATTCAACAAAGAATTCGGGATCATTTGGGACCAATAGAAGCCAAAGACTCGGAGTCCTCTATTGTAGTGAATCCGTTTGTTGCGTCTCAGCGATGGGCCGCATGGCGCCGGCGGGGGGCATTTAATCAGTATATTCAACATCAATCGAAAGATCATTCCGCAGTATGTATTGGCACAAATCGCGACCAGTTATTGAGATTGGGATTTCCAGTAATACAGGATATGCGCGGTAAAATGTCGGTGATGGCTTTGGTTAATTATCTTTATAAAACCCCGATTCATTCGGTTGTAACATTTGACACTTTTGTGGCACACATTGCAATATTGCTGGATTTAAATGTGATTGTTTTTTTAAAATCGACCCAAAAAAAGCAGTTTCGTTGTGATCGTTTTTTGCCATTTTTTCCATGTTTGACAGAAAAAATAACAATTAAATAGAGTCAAATTACGCTTGGAAATCCATTGTTTTCTGCGTGGTTTATTTAGTCATTATTGAATAGCTTAAAAAAATAAAAAATAGCCTTTGACAAACCCCATACAGTTTCATATACTTTTATCACTGAATCGATCATTGAAATGGAAAATAGAGTAACGACTAAAGAAATAATGCGTTAGTTTCGCATTAAAACTATCTATAATTTTAAGTATTCTTAAGTTGCCATTAGTTAAGATAATAAGGGCATATGGGGGATATCTTGGTGTACAGTATGAAGAAGGACGTGAGCAGCTGCGATAAGCTTCGGGGAGCCGCTACAGGCGCTAATCCGGAGATTTCCGAATGGGGAAACCCGTATAGAGTCATGTCTATACATCCTTGCCTGAACACATAGGGTAAGGAAAGAGACCTGGAGAACTGAAACATCTAAGTAACCAGAGGAAAAGAAATCAATTGAGATTTCCTTAGTAGCGGCGAG
Source organism: Candidatus Marinamargulisbacteria bacterium (assembly GCA_049437345.1). Classification (GTDB taxonomy): domain Bacteria; phylum Margulisbacteria; class Marinamargulisbacteria; order UBA817; family UBA817; genus UBA817. The sequence goes on along the minus strand of JBMTIN010000037.1, from coordinate 1,474 downwards.
CGAAAAGGAAATAGCCTAAACCGTTAGTGTGTAAGCTTACAGGCGTTGCATTAGCGGTGTTGCAGGACACTCTAGATACGACTGTAAACGTATCAATAAGTCAGAAAATATTAGATTAGTAGAACAAGCTGGAAAGTTTGGCCATAGAAGGTGATAGCCCTGTATACAAAAATCTTTTATCTTATTGAGTTGTTCCTAAGTACCGTCGGACACGAGAAATCCTGCGGGAATCCGGGTGGACCATCATCCAAGGCTAAATATGACTGTATGACCGATAGCGAACAAGTACCGTGAGGGAAAGATGAAAAGAACCCCGGAAGGGGAGTGAAATAGAACATGAAACCATATGCTTACAAGCAGTCGGAGGTGCACATGCACTGACGGCGTGCCTATTGAAGAATGTGCCGGCGACTTAATGTCAGTTGCAAGGTTAAGTTTTTATACGGAGCCGTAGCGAAAGCGAGTCTGAATAGGGCGAAAGTAGCTGGCATTAGACCCGAAACCTAGTGATCTATCCATGGGCAGGGTGAAGCGAAAGTAACATTTCGTGGAGGCCCGAACCGTTGTATGTTGAAAAATGCTCGGATGACCTGTGGATAGTGGTGAAATGCTAATCGAACTAGGAGATATCTGGCTCTCCCCGAAATGACTTTAGGGTCAGCCTTGAGATTAAGCGTTATGGAGGTAGAGCACTGTTAAGGCTAGGGGGATCACCAATCTTACCAAACCTTGGCAAACTCCGAATGCCATAACGTACTACTCAGGAGTGAGTCTTAGGGGGCTAAGCTCCTAAGACAAAAGGGAAACAGCCCAGACCGTCAGTTAAGGTCCCTAATATATGCTCAGTGGGAAAGGAAGTGAAGTTGCTTAAACAGCCAGGAGGTTGGCTTAGAAGCAGCCACCCTTTAAAGAAAGCGTAATAGCTCACTGGTTTAGCGATTTTGCACCGAAAATGTAACGGGGCTAAGCATATAACCGAAACTACGGGATTGCTTTGCAATCGGTAGGGGAGCGTTCTGTACTAGGTTGAAGATAAATCGTGAGATTTGTTGGACGAATCAGAAGTGAGAATGTCGGCATGAGTAACGAAAAGATAAGTGAGAATCTTATCCGCCGAAAACCTAAGGTTTCCTGGGGAAGGCTCGTCCGCCCAGGGTTAGTCGGTCCTAAGTCGAGGTCGAAAGGCGTAGTCGATGGACAACAGGTTAATATTCCTGTACTACCAAAAGTGCGTTATCAGCAATGGGGTGACGCAGTAGGATAGGTCAGCCGCTTATTGGATTGCGGTTTAAGCATGTAGGAGGAAGAGAATTGGTAAATCCGTCTCTTCTTAACTCTGAGATGTGATGACGAAGTGATTGCACTGAAGTGATTGACTCCACACTGACCAGAAAAACCTCTAGTAAGTGCTTTTGGTACCCGTACTAAAACCGACACAGGTAGGTAGGTAGAGAATACTAAGGCGCGCGAGCTA
>JBMTIN010000036.1:0-9839 GCA_049437345.1 Candidatus Marinamargulisbacteria bacterium | reverse complement strand
CACCCCTGATAAGGGTGAGGTCCTTGGTTCAATTCCAAGTATGCCCACCATTTATTTTATGCGCTAAAGTAATATTTAATTTATATCTTTTATGACCCTATATTTTACAATTATTCCATTATTTTTGTAACTGTATCTGTTTAGTTTTCTGGACATACAACTAGAAAAAGAACGGGTTCTTTGTAATATTGAACATTATCTTTACCCTCTTTTGTAGCATATTGGCATGTATGGTTATTTATTGGGAGGGGCCAATGCCATTGACGGTTGCGATAATCGTCCTATTCTTTGATTGTTTTTAGACCAATTCTGGTTTTCGAAATCAAGAATAATCCGTTTTTTTTCGTGACAAGTGACCCGTAGTTTGATAATATGCTGTCAACAACTTGGGGGTGTAGCTCAGTTGGGAGAGCGACGGCCTTGCACGCCGTAGGTCGCAGGTTCGACTCCTGTCACCTCCACCAAGTTTGTATTAGACATATTCAAAATCATATTTTTACAATGATTTAAACTCTTGCTACACTACACTTATGTTGACTATTACTACTATTCCGGTAACGAGCTACCAACAAAATGCTCGAATTTTAATTGATACTGAAACACAATCCGTGGTGATTGTTGACCCTGGAGGGGATGTCCCTAAATTGATGGCGGCATTACCGCCAAATGCAACTGTATCGGCCATTTGGATTACGCACTCTCATATTGATCATGTGAGTGGTGTTGCGGCATTATTAACGGCATTATCCGATCGAGGTGGGCCATTGCCCGATGTCTTGGCGCATCCTGACGATATCCCAAATCGGGAAGCATTACCGGCTCAATCCGCCATGACTGGGTTTCCATATTCAGGTAACTTTGAGGTTACGAAACCCATTGTAGATAATGATGTGGTATCTGTTGGTAATGTTGATTTTAAGGTATTACATACCCCGGGGCATGCCGTGGGGCACGTGAGTTTTTATTCCGATGCGATGACAAATAAATATAAGACCCCCCTACTTATTGCGGGGGATGCTTTATTTAAAGGGAGTATTGGGCGCACGGACTTGCCCGGAGGCAACTCAGATCAGTTGCTGACATCCATTCAAAAAAAGTTATTCGTATTGCCGGGCCATACCACGGTGTTATCTGGGCATGGCTTTAATACAACCATTGCTCATGAGATGGCTACCAACCCATTTTTTACGGCATAAAGAAATGACGAATACAGCAATTTTTTGTACAATAACATCATGATTATTACCCGAAGCCATTGGTTAAATGGGCTTTTTTGGTGCGTTGTGGTGGCGTTTATGGCGTTTAAATCCATTGAACATACCGTGAATGTCCACGAAAAAGGGGTGTTTTCGGTATTGCAAGATTATCAACGGCAATCTCAAGCCCGATTAAATTTTTTGAGTGGTTTGTCGCCGCAAGATGTCATTCGTCCACCGATATATCATGATATTACCGCAAAGATGGCTCGCTTAAGGGCCACATCAAGTCCGTATGATTATGTTCGGTTAAATGAGGCCTTAACTCATGATATTGATAAGCATATGGGGCAGTTAAACTTAGCCCCTTTGGAATTAGCGTCACTAAAAAAAATTCAATTGCATATGAAGCAGGAATCATTAATTTTTCAATCTCATGCGACGGCGTTTAATGCGCTTATTTCACGGTTGCCATACCGATTATGGGTGCCCGATTATCCGCTCATTCCATTGCCCGAGGGGGTAAATATTCAGGGGGTTATTGTTGAACGATAATATAACCATTGGGTTTATTGGGTATGGAAATATGGGTGGGGCCATTGGTCGTGGGGTTTTAAAGAAGGCCGCCGCGAATGTGGTGGTATTGGATCACCCCTCACTTCATCGGCATTTATCCGTGGAGGGATCTTCCCAGCCAACTGTCATGGCCCCTGCCGATTTTTTTAAAACGGTTCGTATTATTTTTTTAGGGACGAAGCCGGCCACTCTGGATGCGGTAAGTGGCGCGTATCGCGATTATATTCAACCTCACCATGTGATTGTTTCGATGATGGCTGGGATTCCGTTAGTACGGCTGGCATCGGCATTCAACACGCCACATATTATTCGAATGATGCCCAATACTCCGGCGGCATTGGGTGTCGGGGTGACCGGTTTGTATTTTGCCCCGTCCATTACCCCCGAGACACGAACCATGGTCGTCACTTTATGTGATGCTATTGGTCGTACCGTAGACGTTCAAAAGGAAGATGATTTGCATATTATTACGGCGCTTAGTGGCAGTGGGCCGGCGTTTTTTTATCGGATTGTGCATGCATTTTCTAGATTTGCCTCGGAGCATGGGTTGGATTCAGAGACGGCCTTAATGGCGGTGACCAATACCATGATGGGGGCCGGTGCCATGTTACGTGAAACTCCCGATCCTATGGCCCTTGTGGCACAAGTGGCATCACCAAATGGCACCACTCAAGCGGGGCTTTTGGCAATGGATGAATTAACATTGGATGTACAATTAAAAGCGGTGTTATCGGCGGCACATAAGCGATCCATTGAGTTATCGAAAGGAGTAAATAACACATGACGATGTACCAATTAATTAATGGAGTATTTGATCTTGTTTATTTATTGTTATTGATTCGAATTTTATTGTCCTGGTTACCTCATGATCGGTACCACCCATTGATTCAACGGTTGTATCAAGCTACGGATCCCATATTGCGTCCGTTTCAATCCATTTTTCCAACATCCATTGGCATTGACTTTTCACCGTTATTTGCGTTTGTTTTTTTAGGGATACTTAAATCGATTATATTTCGATTGCTTTAATATGATTTTAGCGATTGAAACATCGTGCGATGAAACATCCGTGGCTGTGGTATACCAGGGAAAGATTTTGGCGAACGCACTTTACTCCCAAATTCGTCATCATCATCAGTATGGAGGGGTGGTGCCAGAATTAGCCTCTCGTTTGCATGCGGATACCATCGACATTATATTAAAACGGGCATTAGGTCAGGCAAAAGTATCGTTGTCGGACATAACATCCGTGGCGGTCACTGTGGGGCCGGGGTTGGAAGGGGCATTATTAGTAGGCGTGACAGCGGCCCATACATTATCTCAATTATTGGGGGTGCCATGGATTCCAGTGAATCATTTGCATGGACATATTTTTGCAGCCATGGATGCCCATGATATGCAGTTTCCACTATTGGCCTGCTTAGCATCGGGGGGGCATACCATGCTTGTTTTTATGAAAGACCCCACATCGTTTGAGGTGATTTGTAACACCATGGACGATGCTTGTGGTGAGGCCTTCGATAAAGTGGCTAGAATGTTAGATTTGGGATATCCAGGAGGACCGAAAGTGGAGGCGTTGGCAACGTCAGGGGCACCCATTGTTCCGTTACCCCATCCCGTTAAAAATAAGTCGAATGCCTTTAGTTTTTCAGGACTAAAAACAGCCACTTTAACGGCCATTCAGTCGGATAAAGGGTACACTTCCGCCGATATCGCCGCCAGTTTTCAAGCTCGTGTGGCCGATATATTGGCGCATAAAATTCAATTAGCCATGGGGGATTACCCAGTAAAACAATTGATTTTATGTGGGGGGGTATTTGCCAATCAGGCCATTCGATCTCATATTACCCAGGCGGTGTCTGTCGCATCCACGGTGGTGCCGGCACTCAACCTATGCACTGATAACGCGGGTATGATTGGGTTGGCAGCACAAGCGATGATGGATCATGGGCCCATTCCCGTTACCCCGGTGGCTTGTTGTCCTCAGATGGGGGTTCAATATGCGTGGGAACAATGCAAATAAAAATAACGAATGAGCTGCAGTTAAAACAGTCACTTAAACTAACCCATGCCATGATTCAACGGTTTCAGGTATTGCAACAGTCCGTGCAAGAATTTGAACAATTGATTCAAGACATGGCTGAAACCAATCCATTTATAGAAGTTCATCGAAACCTCCATGTTCCGTATGCTGGCGACAGTGATCTAAATCTTGGAGAAATAGCAATTGATTATGTTAGCTATGAAGAATCTATGGTGTCTCATTTAACACGTCAGTTAGATGTGCAGTTTTTATCGGAAAAAGACACCGATATTGTATTAATATTAATTGATCATTTGGATAGCCAAGGGTTTTTGTCTGACTATAAAACCGTTCGAGCAAGCATTGTCCAAGATTTTAATGTAGATGAGCGGCATGTATTTAAGTGCTTGAAAATATTACAATCATTTGAACCCGATGGTGTGGGTGCGCGGAGTTTAAATGAGTGTCTATGGAATCAAATTGATCATTATGGGTTGGATGACACCGAGGATGAAGACCATTTGAAAACCATTGTTAAGCATCATTTAGATGACATTTCCAGCCAAAATCATGATGCCATAATGACGGCACTTGGCATTAATAAGGATCGATTGGATCGATATCTTGAATTTATTTCTCATTTAAATCCGACGCCAGCGGCCATATTTCGAACAAAATCAGCCATGGTGATTCAACCATCATTAAAAGTAGTGATAACGGATGGCGATATTGAGATTATTAATTTAGAGGAACAGCGAATGAGTGTTCATCTTAATGAGCAAATAATTGCACAATTAGATACGGGCATGGATGACGTAACACAAAAAAAATTAGCCGATGCCAAATTATGGATTGAACATTATAAAAAACGGCAAGCATTATTAAAAAATTGTGGGGATTACTTGATTAAAAAGCAGCGACTTTTTTTTACTGAGGGCCCGGAATATATTTTGCCATGTTTACAAAAGGATTTGGCCAAGAACCTACAGGTATCACAAAGTACGATTTCACGGTTAGTACGCACCAAATATATTGAATTTGACGGGTCGCTTGTTTTATTTAAAAACCTTTGCCAACGCCATATTTATGGCAAGACCATACCTCAGGTAAAACGACTGATTACGTATTATTGTCAGAAGTACCCCCGGTTATCGGACCGTAAACTTGCGGACATATTAAAGGATATTGGTTTACCCATCGCCCGTCGAACGGTGGCCAAATATCGCCATGAGGCCAATCAATTATCCAGTTATTCTCGAAAAAACGATGTTTTACCCAAAAATGCGACTCATGATGACGATTTAGTTAATGATGCATCGTCATCAATGCATTTAAAATTGTTAAATCCTGAGGATGGGTGACTTTTATATTGCACGGATCCCCTGGCACAATGATGCCGGTGATCCCATGTGACTCCATTAGGCTGGCTTCATCGGTAAAGGATTCAATGCTTGGGGTATCATCATAGGCCTTGATCAATGTGGCCTTATGAATGCGTTGCGGTGTTTGAACCGCCATTAACTCAGATCGATCAACCGTGTGTTGAATGGCGTTGTTTTTTACTTGTTTAATGGTATCGGTGACGGGAACGGCTGGAATGACCATGGGGTGGGCATCGGAAGGTTTTATAACGGCGTTCATTAAGTCATGCGATACATTTGGACGTGCGGCATCGTGAATTAATAGATGAGAATGCGACGTCGTGACGTGGTTAACCCCATTTTTTACGGATTGTGCGCGGGTATCACCACCCATGGCATACCGAACTTTAGCGTTAAATACCGCCAACGTTGAGGCAAATAGGGCGGCATTATGGGGCGGATGCACCACAATGATTTCATCGACCTTTGGGTGGGTAAAAAAAGCGGCCACGGTGCGATAAATCACCGGATGCCCTTGGCAATCCTCAAATAATTTAGATGACGTTTTTGAAAAACGTTCCCCCGATCCACCGGCCGGAATAATGACGGATACCATGTTATTATCTAATCATATTTTTTTAATTTAATAAACGGGAGCTAAATTTCAATCATTAATTCACTCAATTGTGTTGATGAACGGGTTTTAAATGTTTCGTTGGTAATGTCAATTGATAAATATGGGGTATTTAAATACGGAATTCCAAATTTAACCACGGTGACATTCCCCGATGCGGTCATTTTATTGGCCGTAAAATCAAATATAAATGAATCGCAGGTTAACTTGAAGTCACGTTGTTTAATCGTGACATTACGTTGCAATAATAACTGGTTGTTGGTGGTATTAAATGTGGCATAATCAGTCATGATTTTGGTGGGTTTTTTTAACATGGCCGCGATGCGTTTATTTTTGATGGCTGTTTTTTTAAGATGCACCCAATCCAATGAATCAAAGTTAAACTGAACATTGCCAGTGGCGGAATAGGTATTGGTAATAAAGTCCAGGGCCAATGTTGTGGCCTGAAGTTTTTTTCCGGGTTGGGACACGCGAACATCGGTGTTATATGTGGCCATGACCTGATCATTATGGCGAAAGTTAATCGTCAATTGCTGGCTTTTGACCACGGTTTTATTTTTTAGTAATGCATTAATGGTGTTGGAATAGGTGGGCGATATATTTTTTTTATAAGTACTTTTTATATTGTTAGATGCCCAGAGCTCCGAGGTGCGAATGGCCAATAATCCTCGATCAATGGAGGTCGTGCTGTGGTCGTCAGATATCCGAGTGGGTTGTGTAAAATGAATGTGTTCATGTTGATTTACGTAGCGAGATTCATCGGATTGGAGGGTGATCTTATTCACCATTAATTGAACCCCTTCTTTAAATTTGGCCTCTCGTTGACGATGCCGATAAAAAAACTGACGGGATTGCATTTGAATTGTTTTTTTTGAATGAACCGGGTGGACCGTGGCATGAATATTGCCTGTAACAATAATGGATTTTGTATGGGTATTGATTCGGCCGCGGTCGCCACGAAGATTGGATATAACCGTGGCCCCTTCGGCATTATAAATGGTGCCGTGCTGAATTTGCCGAGCAATTAAAATATGCTTGTAACTTTTTTGTTTGATTTGTTGAATATCAATACGAAATACCGGCCGTCCGTGCTCATATCCGATGCTGGTGGTGGTGTTTTGGTTTACGTACATGCCCGTTTGATCCGTTGTTGATGGCAATTGGGTATCGCTGTACATAAAAAAAATGCCACAAACAATCAGCAGTCCGCCACTGAAAAAAAACCACTTTTTCATGGCTTAAAGGTAAATGATAATGGCGATGGGAAGGTCATGGATATGGGGTAATTGTCGTGTTAATTTTTATTTGAAACATATTTAAACCGGGCGTTTGGGTCGGATTTAAACTGGGGGTGAGGATCGTTAAAATAATCGCATAAGTACGTGTAGTATGCCTGTTTGGTTGGGTGATCCGGGCAACATACATTCAGCGTATCACTGGGTCCGTTATAACGAATTAGTTGGTGCATAATGTGAATAATATCATCAATGTGAATTAAATTGACAGGAGTATTGGCGGCCGTAATGACCGATTGATGTCGTTTGGCACGACTATTTCGGTGGTGGCCACAAATCCCCCCTAAACGCAAAATAATGGTGCGTGGAAATGTGTTGAGTAGCCATTGTTCCGTGGCCCATAGGGCAGCGGCACGTGGCGTTTCGTCAATCTCACTGCTTTCGGTGACCCAGGTATTCTGAGTGGGGTAAACACTCGTGGAACTGGTAAAGATGACGGTGGGGTATGCGGGACCATTGCAAAGGAGGTGTTGAATGCCATGATAATAGGCCATTGGGTTTGTCAGTTGGCGTGAAAAGGGCACACTAATGATGGCGATATCGGTGGCGGGCAATGGGGGCGGGGATGCGTAAAGATCGAGTAAAATGTGACGCGAGCTTTTTGGGTGCGGGGTGGCCGTGCGAGATGTGGTAATAATAGTAGAAAATAATGCGTGGTAAGCATTTAAAAAATGCGTGCCAACAAATCCGGTGCCAATTATGGTGATTGAAGGGGCCATATGATTTAGTTTATTCTATTTTTTTAAACCGTAAAACCGTTTATGTTTCTTGACAAAATAATGGGGGTAAGATATAAATTTGAATACTTGAAGTTAATTAAGGAGATATTGTGAGCGGTAAGTCAAAAGTAAAAGTATCTAAATTTAAAAAACAACGACGCGTTGGTGTTGAATTGCCTGGGTTGGGAAAACCCGGTGCGTTGGCCAAACGAAGTTATCCCCCGGGGCATCACGGGCAAATGCGACGTCGACCCACCGAGTACGCCATGCGTCTCACAGAAAAACAAAAGGTGTTATTTCATTATAATGTTCGTGAAAAGCAGTTTCGTCGATTTGTTAAAGACGCCAAAAAAGGAAACGTCGTTAACTGGACCGACCGATTGTTTACACTTCTTGAAATGCGATTGGATAATTTGATTTTTCGATTGGGGTTTGCTCGAAGTTTGCCGGCGGCACGTCAATTGGTGGTGCACCGAAATGTATTGGTGGATGGCAAGGTATTGGATCGTCCGTCGGCTATTATTGGTATTGGCCAAGAAATATCACTCAAAGATAAAATTTATAAAACCGTTCAGTATGAATCCTTAAAGCAAGCGCCGACCTTACCTTTGGCTGAGTTTTTAGAGCGAACAGAGAAAACAAAAGGAAAAGATGTGGGTAAGTTAATTGATACCCCGTCATTATCGGACGTTCCGTTTGAGCTCCAATCACGATTTATTTCAGAGCTTTACGCTAACGTAAAATAGTTCGTGTCTTTTTTAGGCGGCATTATCGTCGCCGTCATTCTTTCGGTATCGGTGGTTGCGAATGACAAATACTTTGTTATTCTGACCCATTCTTTAGGTGTCGCAAATGCCGCATCTTTTCAGGCGTTGGGGGCATCTGTGGGGAATATATCGGCCTTGAGCGTGAATGAACAGGCCTTGGTATCCGCGGCTTTTACGCATCCTGGCATACAGGGAGTGCGCTATTTTATGACGTACGGTCAAGGCGCATCGAACATAACCTCTTCGGGGCTGGGGGCCAGCGCGAATAATGAGACTCACTATGTATACCAAATCAAGGTGTCGCCCGATGCGGTGGATGCGGTGCAGGCCGCCATGGCCCAGTTGTCTGGATTTGTTCATTTTCAGCCCAATTTTACGTACCGGGCATTTTCAACAAATTCATTCACCAGCGAACCGAAATATATCACGGATCAAGAAACGGACATGGCGTTGATGGGCATTCCCGACGCGTGGGCGCATGCCACGGGAAACGCTGTGCGTGTGGCGGTACTTGATACGGGGATTTTTGCCAACCATCAAGATTTTTGCGGTGATACGGCCGATGTTAATACAGAGGATCAAACCATGGCGGTAGATGATTGCCCAAAATTGGACGCCCCCTACGACTTTATTGATGATTATGATCCGCCGGCATTGGATGGGTATTATGCCGTTAAAGGGGCCGATTACGATACCCCCGACCCCGCACCGATTGATGTGGATGGTCATGGGACGCAAGCGTCGGGGATTATTGGTGCGGCCTTGAATAGCAAAGGCATGGTTGGGGTGGCGCCCGGGGCCACGATTATTCCCATTGCGGTAATGGTCCCGTATGCGTATTCATATGGCCTGAGTCAAAAAACAATAGCCACGGGAACCACCGAGTTTATTGTTCGGGGAATTAATTATGCGGTAACCAATAATGCGGATATTATTAACATGAGCTTGGCCGGATCGTTTGCGAATAACGGAGATGTTTTAATGCGACAAGCGGTGAATAATGCGGTAAATCAGGGGGTGGTGGTGATAGCGGCGGCCGGAAACGATGCCCAAGATGTGGTGGAGAATCAGGTGGCTCCGGCCTATTACCCCAATGTCGTGAGTGTTTCGGCCGTTACTAATATGGGGACATTCGCATCGTATAGTAATTATGGCGAGGCCATTGATATTGCGGCCGTGGGGGGCGGGAGCAATGGGTGTGTATTCACCGCATCGATTGAGGGGAAGGACAAGTATGAACGGAAGTGTGGGACATCGATGGCCGCGCC
>JBMTIN010000035.1:0-9906 GCA_049437345.1 Candidatus Marinamargulisbacteria bacterium | reverse complement strand
TATTTGCCATGTCACGAACGGCGGGATGGTGTTCGCATCGCATTGAAGAAATCCTATCGGGACGGCGAGTCATTCGAACGGCCTATAAATTTGTGGGGTAGCCGACCGCTGACGTTACCAACGCTTTGAATGTCAGCGCCAATAGCCAGATGTCCGATGTGTTGTGGTCACTTTTGCTCCGTCGGGGGGCAAGTAAATTTTGATTGGTTTCATTTTAATGGGGGATTTTGAAATAATTTCCGACGTCGTGTCGATAATAAATACGTGGGGTTATAATATGGCCCTTAATAAGTAATATGGAGTAGTAAGTTATGTCTGATTTTAGAGAACATCCACTTGTAAGGTTTTCGCACATTTTTGATCAAATGTTATCGTCCCCCAATCAAAGATTGGCGAGCGTTACCGGGCTTCATTGTCTCGGTAGGCCAGTCCCTACCGCCATAGCCTTGGGTATTGCATTGGCTTGTATTGACGGGGGCATGTCCGGATGCCTATATGGCGCGCTTGATGCGGCCATGCGATCAACAACAAATAATGATGCCGGTGCCATTACGGCTGGTGCTGCGGTTGGCGTTGTCGGATCGCAATATTTAATGAATGGTATATGTGGTGCCATAGGCTCCGGGGCTGGAATTGCATCCAGTGCCATATACAGCGGTGGTCACACCTTATCCGGCGCGGTGGCAAGGGGCGGGCGTTTAGTGTCTTGCGGACAAGGTATTCGAGAGTCCCTCCGTTTGGCCGTGATTGCGGGGTGCCTAGCGGTTATTCGTTCATTAACCACCGCTCAGGAGCAATGTAGCTTGGGATTCTATTTATTATTGGATGGGCTGAGTCGTCGATGATCCACGGTCGATGGCTTAGTTTAAAAACAAAACCCGTTTTGTTTTATTCCCCTATAAAATAAGTTGGCGGCCAGTTGGCCGCCAGGTGTGTGATGAGATTACGCCTTAAATATAGAATTATTATGCCAACTAATAGGGAAGATAATCGTGGCGAATCAGCGTAATCTTTGTATATAATACAATGTATAGGGGATTTTATGCAAATCTATTTTTTTAATTGATGGGTATGATCCCAGTAATTTTCAAGAGATTTTATCGAAGTGTCCGGGAATGGTTTGTTATGATCCGCCAGTGTTGTTTCCATTTTTTTAAATCGAGATGTGAATCGTTGGTTGGCATTTTTTAGTTGTTCTTCGGCGGATAATCCCCATCTTCGACCAATGGCCACTACCATAAATAATACATCGCCAATCACCTTGGGTAAGGTCTTTTTTGAGGGATTCGAATGACACAGTGTTTGGCAATGTGTTAAAAGGTCAGTTTGAGTTTGCGATAAGGTTAAATAGTCAATGCCCATTTGGGCGGCTTTTTTTTGTAACTTATGGGCTTGTAATAGCGCAGGGAGAGCCTTTGGTATCCCATCTAATTTACTTTTTCGTTGGTATTCTGTATCTTTAATGGTTTCCCATTGGGCATGCAAGTCATCGTTATTCAGTAATTTGGGATCTTTAAACACGTGAGGGTGTCGGCGGATCATTTTTTCAGCGCAATGCTGGGCCACGTCATCAAATGTAAAGGTGTTGGATTCGGTCATCATTTGTGAAATCATGACCACATGTAACAATTGATCACTGAGCTCATCCAGTATGGCTGGCGAATCTCCGGTTTCAATAGCCTCAACCAATTCGTAGGCTTCTTCAATAATATGGGGCGCAATGCTGGTCGGGGTTTGTTCTTGGTCCCAAGGGCATCCGTCGGGTTGGCGCAATCGTGCGATAATCCCTTTTAATCGATCAATGGGTGATTCAGACATGGATGGCTATGTTCCCGAAATTGTTTCGATTTTATAGCTTTCGTATTCTTGTGTGGCTTTTTCAATATCGCTAATATTTTCAGCCATTTCAATTAAAATTTGTTGGGGTGAAAATATGAATAAATAATCATTGATTTTTTTCATGTTACCGTTCATGGCATACGCCGTGCCACATAAAAAATCGATGAGTCGTTTGCTTGTGGAGGGGTCCAATGATTGTAAATTAACAATAACGGCACGGTGTTGCTGCAAATGGGTGGCAATATTAATGGAGTCTTCATATACTTTTGGGCAAGCAATTCGAATTTCGGCCGGGGCAGTTTTATGCGTATGAATGGGGTGAATGTTTGGGGTATCCTTGGCCACGGAATGAATCATTTCAGCCGATGATGGCGGGGTATCTTCGTCTGTTTCCGAAAAACCAAAAAATCGCAGGGCCACATTAATAAAATTCATTTAAATATTTTACTCCCAATTCGTACCATGGTTGATCCGTGATCAATGGCTATTTTATAATCATGGCTCATTCCCATGCTCAAATGCGTGAGGGGCATACCATTTGTTAATAGTTTATCATAAATGGCGCGGGTTTTTTTAAATGTTTTTATTATTTTTTGAGTATTATCAGTGTGAGGGGCCATGGCCATGAGCCCCATGACGTTAAGGTTGGGGTAATGATCGGGGAACTCAATGTCATCGAGAACGGCGTCGTCGGTAAACCCATGTTTGGTATCTTCATGGCATGGATTCACCTGAAGCAATACCGGTGTGATGGTGGATCTTTTTTTGGATACACGATCAATTTCATCCAATAATCGAATGGAATCCACCGATTGAATCAGTTGATATTGTTGAATAACCTGGGATACTTTATTGCGTTGAAGATGGCCAATAAAATGCCAGGGATTGAGAATATCGGGGTATGCGGATTGTTTGTCGCGCCCACTTTGAACACGGTTTTCCCCAAAAATTAGGTGGGGATATGCCGATGAAATGACCCCAATATCGGGAACATTGGCATACTTTGTGGCCAACACAACCGATACATGCGACGGGATCGATTCGATCAATACATGAATACGATCAACAAGTAAGGACATAATGATGGTTTAAATGAATAAAATACATGAGATATTGTGTGTTATCGATGGGATTCCCATCAAACATAACCCTTCGCATTAGTTGGCGTACCGAAACATTTCTTTGAGTGAATGGTGTGCTTGGGTAATAACCGTGGTATCTAACTGAATTTCTAGGGCTGGGTCGGGGTCGGTTAATAGTGACTTGATTTGAGATAATCGATTGGATTTCATGTACTTGCACATGGTGCAACTGCCTATAAATTGTTTATCGGGGCGTTCCATTTGTAATCGAGATGTGAGCCCACATTCGGTGAGCATCACATATTGAGAGTGATCCGTATCTTTCACATAGTTGATCATTTGAGACGTACTACCGACAAACGTGGCTTTTTCGGTAATGGAGGGTTTGCACTCCGGGTGAGCTACAATGGCCGCATCGGGATGGGTTTGTTGAATGTAGGTGATCATGTCCGGGTCATACTCTTCATGCACATAGCAGGTGCCATGATAATACAAAAATGATTTGTTACACCCACGCTCATTTAAATAGGCTTGAATGTTTTTTCCCATCAGTTGATCGGGAAGAAAATAAATATGATCATTGGGATGGTTTTCGATAATGCGGTATACATTGGATGACGTAACACAGCAGTCACACAGCGCTTTGACGTCGGCGCTTGTATTAATGTAGCAAATAAACGCATATTCTGGGTATTGCTTTTTTAAGTCGCGAACGGTATCGGCGGTAATAGAATCCGCCAAGCTGCAGCCATTCACAAATGACGGGGTATAAACACGTTTTGAGGGATTTAAAATCTTTGCGGTTTCAGCCATAAATTTAACGGCCGCAAAAATAATGGTATCAACCTTGGCCGATTGGGCCGCTTTGCTCAGTTCAAAGGAATCGCCCACGTGGTCGGCCACCCCATAAATAATTTCAGGCGCCACATAGGAATGGGCCAGTATCAGGGCGTTTTTTTCTTTTTTAAGGGTGTTAATGTCATTAATAATGGGGGTGTATTGCTCGCATAGCTCACGCGAGTACCGGCACACATGACCACCCAACGAAATATGAGATAATCGATCATATAGGGCATCCGCCGTGATCATGAGTGAATTCCAATGGCCGAAACCGGACAACTTTTAAGAGCCAAAAAACTTTTTTTGTGGTCAATCGAGTGAGTGGGTTGTTGTTTTATAATGGCGATACAATCGTCTTTGTTCAATGCAAAAACAGAGGGGGCCATGCGACTGCAGGTGGTGCAGGCAATACAGTGGTCTAAAATATGATAACGATTAAGTGCCGATGTGTTCGCCATAAAGTGTCATTATTTTACCAAAAAAAATGGGGGGTTCCAAGCATATCCACAGCCAATGAGTAAAAAATGTTTCAATTCTCTTGAATATGGGTATGACATAGGTAGATACCAAAGGATTGGTAAAGTGAGGGCGCATGAAAAATAATAAAAATAAACAAATACACGGTTCTTTTATAGGCGTATGTCTAGCAATAATCATGATGATGATGCCAGTGCACGGCGCATCGTATTTCATGATTACCGATTTGGGATCGTCGGCGGAAATGATTCGAAAGGGGAACATTGAAGGGTTTAGTGCGGGGGCCAATTCGGTATTCGAAAATCCGGCGGGATTGTATCGTGTGAACACATTATCGACCTCGGTATTTGCCACCACCATTATGAAAGAAGTGAATTACCGAAATGTGTCCCTGGCATTTAAATCGTCCATTGGCGTGATTGCGGTGGGGTATATGGATGCCGGTGTGGACGATATTATTACGACCACGATGGATTCAAATAAAAACGTGGTCGCCAATGGGACGTTTTCATACAAGAACCGGGTGATTAAGGTGGGGTATCAAAATACCGTGACGGATCAATTGCACTGGGGCGTTAATGCCGTGGGGTACATGAACGAGTTGCACACGTATTCTGGTACCGGATACAATATCGATGCTGGGTTGATCTATTTATTATCGAATCTTGAAGTGTCATTATTTGCACGGAATTTAATCCCAATGCAGGTGACCTATTCGGATTCCGAAGATAAAACGTATTCAGGGAAAGAAGACATGCCATTGCAAACAATATTGAGTTTAGGCTATGGTTGGGGTGATCTGGATATGATGGGGCAATTTAAATACGATGGCGTGAATACATTGATTGGTGCCGGTCTTGATTATACGCCGGGATTTTTATGGGACGCCCTGACGTTATCGGTCGGGTATAAAGAATTTTCAGTTTTGGATAGCACCGACAATACCATGACGTTTGGTGTGGGGCTGAACTTATTTGGCCTTTCATTGGATTATGCCTACGAAAAAAGTGATCATTTTGAATACGATGCGAATAACTTTGCATCCGTGGGCATTGATTTCTAAATCACTACAAGTGAAAGTTTGAGTACCGATTAAACTTTCGTTTTCGACAAAACCCAAATACCGTGCATTTGGCCATGATGAGTTGCGATACGGCTGTGGCGGTAATGGCCGATTGGCCAATAAGTAGGTGTGGTGGTAACGCCTTCATGGCGGTAATTTCAGGCGATCCTATTCGTGGAGAGGCCAGTATAATAGGATAAAACGACACGTCTTTTTTAATGATGGCTCCCAATAATTTAGTGAAGGCCGATTTAAATGTCAGGCATTCAACCGTCAATACCGATTGATTGTCGAGTAATATACCGGCCGATTCCGTTGCACCGGTTTGATGATACAGCACTTGGTCCGATTTAAATTGGCGTACCCAGTCAATCATCATGTCCGGTTGAATTGTCAGGTCAGATACAGGCAAGGCATTGAGTGTGTACGGGTCATTGGGCAATGCTGTGGCGTGGATGGGGCCATGCTCGGGGGTATCGAGAGCTAATCGCGCCAAGGATTGCGTGGCTTGGTACTGACGGCCTTGAATAAACCATTCCAGCCACTGAGGAATAATATGGTCGCTGTAGTGGGTACCATTTAAGTGAATATTAAGGTGCTTTTCAACCAATAAAAGATCGTTATTTGAACTGACTTTTTGACTGGCAACAATCAGTTGTTTAATTTTGGTGTGTTGAGTTAACATGGCGAGATTTCAAGGACCACTAATGATCGATCATCGGTTGATTTTTGATGTTGTGTATAGGCATCCACGGTATCAAATATATGATGCAATACGGTGCCAATGGGGTGTTGTTGGGACAGCTTGATATGCTCCATAAGTCGCTCAGTGCCAAATAATTGACCGTTGGGGCCTTTCGCTTCAGTAATGCCATCGGTATAAAAAAATAATCGATCCCCTTTCTTTAGTTGAATTTGCGCTTCTGTGAATTCAACATCGTTAAACATGCCCAGAAAGGTGCCGTCTGTTTCCAATTCAGTCAATTCATTGTCAGCTCGTTGCAATATAATCCCGGGATGACCGGCACGACAATAGGTGAACATGTGTGTGGCCGTATTCAATACGCCATAAAAGGCCGTTACATGGGTGACCCGAGAATTTTCAATATACCGACGGATATCCTTGTTAATCGCCGTTAGAACATTTTTGGGAGAAGGGTATCGTTTTCCCACTTCAGAAAATAGGCCCGCGCTTAAGGCCATAATTAACGCCGAGGATACACCATGCCCAGCCACATCGCCAATCACAACCCCCAAATATTGATGATCATGTGGCACGTATTTAACAATGCCGGGGGACCGATGCATGGCCGTCATTTCGTCAAAATCGCGGCAAATAAATGAATAGAAATCTCCGCCCACATTGTCGGCCGGCACACACTTTTTAGCAATATTGACCCCTAAAATATGTGGGCTTTCCACTTGTAATAAGGCTTGTTGTACGTGTTTGGCCATGGTCAAATCCTTCATGAGTCGCTTTTTGGGAAGGGTATCAATAAATTGATCATTAATTTCGTCGGTCAATCGGCTGGCTTCTTTTTGAAGGGACACAATGTAGATATAAATGAATATAATGAACGAAAACATGGCCGAAATTGGGTATACGAAGTACGGTGCATGAGTGACCATTGCTACTAAATTTACGCCTAAAAATACCAATGAAGTAATGAGAATGGGTACCATAATACAAGTATATCAGAAAACCCATCATGACGGGTGTTATTGGAGGCGGCACCCAGATTCGAACTGGGGATAAGGGTTTTGCAGACCCCTGCCTTACCACTTGGCCATGCCGCCGTCTATATGAGTCATATAATAATGGGTTTAATGGGGTCTTACAAGGTCCGGCCGTAAAAAATTAGACAACATGAACGCCCCCTTTTATACTTGGGGTATGCGGATTCAAGGGTGTCAATTACGCCCCACATTGGGCGATATTTCCCATAACTTGGCTTTGGCGACAACTGAAATTCAGCGTTCAACCGCCGATATTATGGTATTTTCGGAATTATTTTTAACCGGATACCCGTCCACGGATCGTTTATTTTTGAATGGGATGGAAACAGCGGTGGCCTCGGCCATCGATACATTGTTGGTCCTGAGCCAAACGTTTTCGGGGCTGATTATTATGGGAACCCCGTATTTTGATGGCCAACATTGGCGAAATGCGGCATTGGCCATGGCACAGGGTAACGTCATTCATCGTCATTTTAAAATATGTCTACCCACTCACGATATATTTAACGATGCTCGATACTTTGTTGCTGGAACCATGGTGGCTCCGTTTATATGGCGGGGCACATCGCTGGCCATGCTCATTTGTGAAGATGCCTGGGGGCCGAGTCAACGCTACCCCATGGATCCTATTCAAATGTTGGGCAACCATGCCATTGATCACGTGATTCATTTAACGGCATCGCCATTTGATCGATATAAACCTCAGCAGCGAGTTAAAATAATATCCGCCATGTCGACAACGTTGGCGTCTCCTGTAATCAGTGTGAATCAGGTGGGGGGGTATGCCGATATACTATTTGACGGGCAAAGCATGGCCACCAATGCCCTGGGCCAGGTGGTCGATTCATGGGCTGCATTTACACCCATGGTTCGTAACTTTAAAGCAGCCAGCCCCCGATCATGCCCGCCGGTCGGGTGGGATGGAATATTTAATGCAATGATATTTGGGTTAAAAGAGTATATGAAGGCCACGGGGTTATCGTCGGTGCTCGTGGGCATGTCCGGCGGCATTGATTCGGCGTTGGTGGCATTATTAGCGGTGCATGCCTTGGGGGCGGCACAAGTTCAATTAGTGACCATGCCGACCATCTATAACGCTCAAGAAACACAAGCAGACGCTCAAGACATGGCGGATCGACTGGGGTGTCGCATGATTCGACGTCCAATTGAACCGCATCGATTGGCGGTTGGAAAAGATGTGGCACAGGCGTTAAATGTACCGGCATTATCTTCGTTAACAGACCAAAATATTCAAGCACGATTGCGTGGCTTATTATTAATGAGCATGGCCAATCAAACCGGAGCGTTGCTGTTAACTACCGGAAATAAAAGTGAACTAGCCATGGGCTATGCGACATTGTACGGGGATATGTGCGGAGGGTTGAACCCCATTGGGGACTTATTTAAAACCGAGGTGGCTGCACTGATGGCCCATTTAGCGGACAAAACGGGCCAGGTACCAGTCACTATTTTAAGTCGGCCACCCTCGGCGGAATTAGCGTTTGATCAACGCGATGACGATGTTCTCCCGCCTTACGATCAATTGGATCCTATTTTAGAGGCTTATATGATTAAAAAACAGTCTGTGGCGGACATTGGCGTGACTTATGGGCTTGAAACGGTGTCGTCGGTAATTCAACGATTGCATCGGAATGAATTTAAGCGATACCAGTCGCCGCCCATCTTAAAGTTGTCGCCACAGTCGTTTGGGCCAGGGTGGCAGTTTCCCTTAGTTACATAAAAAAGGGCCGATTATGGCCCTTTTTAATGGGATATTAGTGCGTATTCGGATGAAAAATTATGCCACCAATAATGTGGCCACCGTCCAACACACCAAGGCAAGTCCGGCGGCATAAAGGGCGGGAATCATTTGGGTCTTAACATGATCCATTAAGTCACACCCCGTGCACATTGAACTTAGAATGGTGGTATCGGAAATGGGGGAACATTGATCGCCCATAACACTGCCATTAAGCACGGTTGCAAAGCAAATCATTAAGTACGCTTTTGGATTCGCTAACCCGGCGTTTTGTGCCACACTCCATGCCAAGGGCAAGGCCAAGGGGAAGGCCACCGCATAGGTGCCCCAGCTGGTGCCGGTTGAAAAGGCAATGGCCACGGTTAAGGTCATTAAAATGGCGGGTAATATGTAGTAAGGAATCGATGACCCCAATAATTCCACCAAATAGACACCCCCACCGGCCGACTTAGCAATGCCCCCAATGGTAATGGCCAAAATTAAAATGACGGACCCAAGCACCACGCCCTTTAATCCTTCCCCAATCCCTTCAATGACTTCCGATAACCGCATGCCACGTCCCAAAGCTAAAATGCCGGCACTCATAAACGCCAAACCGAATCCCCAGCGAACCTTCGGGGATCCCATAAAAATGAAGGTGCCAATGGTCACACCAATTAATAACGCCAATGGCAAGAAAAAATCAATGACATGGGGCTTATAATGTGCGGGAACATCGCTGCTTTCCAATTCCGCTGCCGATAAAGGCTGGGCATTGGGTGCGTCCAATTGGCCGGTGGCTCGTGAACGAGCAATGGCGGCCTTCATTTGTTTGCCCAAGAATGGGGCTTTATCGAACGACAATAGCAACGTGCCTAAGATGGCAAAAATAGCGTAAAAACTATATGGAACACTCGAAAAGAAGAATTGAATACGATCCGCTTCGGTGGCTAAAAAACCAACCCCTGACACCAACATAAAGGCCTGAACATACCCCGGCCATGCATTAAATGCCAATAAACAGGCAATGGGCGACGCTGTGGAATCCACAATATAAGATAATTCTTCGTGAGAAATATTTTCTTTATCGGCAATGGGCTTCACGGTGGAACCCACCAACACGGTACTCA
>JBMTIN010000034.1:0-10186 GCA_049437345.1 Candidatus Marinamargulisbacteria bacterium | reverse complement strand
CGAAATAACATGTACCCAATAATAGAGGTTACATACGCAATAAAAATGGCGGATGAATACAGATTAATAACGGGGGGACGACCTAAAATGAGGCTGCGAGCAACCAGACCAAAGGTATGCATAATCAATGCCAATCGCCACGTATCTTTAACTAATGTAGCGCCTTGTTTTATTCCAAAAAATCGAGCAATAAATACCACAAACACCATAATGGCATATAAAAATAAACTGACAATAAAGGGGTTGATGGCATTGAATATAAATTCTAACTGAATACGCCAGTAATCGATTGTTGAAAATGAATGAAATGCGTCGAGAATGGCCCTTGAATAGGCCTGTACTTGGGAAGGATTTTGTTTTTGAAATGCATCGGATAATAACAGGTAATTCGACAAGACCTCTTTTTTTGACTGTGTTGGATCGAGGGCGGCCGCTGGAAGGGTTTGCCAGGTATCATTAAAAATAAATAGGTAGGTGGCCGGAGATTGGGCCAATTGATTGTAATAAGTTAAAAATGAGCGGAATTGAGGGGTGGCTTCAATGGCATCGGACGAAAACGATTGAGAAATATGCAGCATTTGATTCCAAAGCCCCAATTGAGATCCTTCGTAAAAAGGAAAAAATTGAGATCGAATACTGAGATGAAGTGCGTGGCGCTGTGACAGCACAAGCGAGGCCGTTTGAATGGGGGTACGGGCCGTTTTTTCCATCATACGTGCCGATGTCACAAATGGGGTGATTAATCCCATATGGGTATCTAAAAAGGATTCAGATACACGATATTTTTGCTTTCGGTAGATGGGATTTACAGAGTCAAATAATTGAGGATGTTCAACCAGCAAAATAGTATCATTTTTCCCACTATTTTCTTGAGTTAATAGCGAAAAAAGCCAAACACTGGGGGATAATTCGCGAGGATGCCGTAATCGTCCTTGAAGTTGCAGTAAGGTTTGACGGCCGAGGGTATCCAACGGTTTAATTCGTCCGTCATGTAATATGGGCAATCGTCCCAACGATGCATCCATGGCTGTTGGCACGTGCATTAATTTGAAGGATATGAGCAATAAAAAGAGACCATATATTAAACGCATCATGATTTTCGTCCTCGCTGCATGCCCAGAATCATTTGAATAAATAACCCCACAACAATGAGTAGTGATGCCACATAGGGGATTTGCCATGATGGGTTTTTCACTACTTGAAATACCGAGGTTCCTTCATCTTCGGTAAAACTGGATTGAAAAAATGTGTAGCCACCATAACGCAATGGATGATTCATTTCAATGGTAAATGGCACATGTCCGGTATCCGTAATTAATGTTACCTGAGATACAAATCTTTTGGCTGTTTGAGTTCCTTGGTAATCCACTTTTGAAAAGTCATCCAAACGAATTGAAAATGGTAAGTAAGTTCGTTTGGGGCGTAATTTAATTAAGTAATGAACCCCTTGATACGTAAATGATTGATGGATAGCCGATCCACCCCAAAGTAAAAATCGATGATTGATTGATGTGCCGCGCAGGGTTAATTCAATGCCCGGTACATTTCGCTCGTCCATTTTATATGTTTTGGGAAGAGATATCAGCTTATAATGCGCTCCCAGTTGATGAAATCGTCGGCTTTGAATCCCCCGTTGATTAATAATACTGTTGGGAATAATTTTTTCAGGTGTTATTTGAATGCCTTTAAATAGCGGCCCTTTTTTTACCTCGGCCAGAGAGTACACGTGCAATGTGTCGGTCACGGGACCTGGCTGAATAATAACCAATTCAAATTCACTGGGGAATTCTAGATGGTTTTTTTGAGTGTTTTCAGCAATCGCAATGGTCATTTCTTTGCCATAAAAGCTGGTAATTCCCGACCCAACAATAAGAAGTAACAAGCCAAAATGAATAAAAAACAGACCCAAGTATCGCCATTTTAATTGAAATTTAGTGGCGTGGGATAATATTAAATTCACCATTAATAAGGTGCCAATTGTATAGCCTCCTAAAAAAATCGGGGTGTTATTCAACCATACAAACCACGATGTAAAATACCGCTTATTGGCTTCGAAAATACCATGGTCAACTTGGGCGAACGTTGCGAATAAAATCAGAAGAAATAAGGCCAATAGCAAGCCAATCGTTAGGTAAATTCCCCCTAAAAATCGAATGGTTTGTTTTACCATTGATCCCACAACTGCCGTTCAATAAAACTTAAAATAGGTTCGGGATTAATGGGCGTGGTTCCAGTGGCTTTAACAAAAAAATGCCGCTCACCTCGGGTAAGCCATCCAATAAAAATATGGCGACCTTCATGCTGAAGTCGTATTTGACGAAGCGGAATCTTATTTGGAAGTACCGATCGAATAATGGCATCTTTTTTTAATGCCACAAGTGGGGGGAGCCCGATTTGACCGCGCCAACGGTTAATATTAGCCAGCTCATTGCCAATGGTACCATCAAAGGTGGACACACTCAGTGTGGTGGTTGGGTTTATTTTAAATGATCCAATCAGTGGGGGCGATGATGTTAGTCGAATCCAATCGGACGGCACGTAACGAAAGGAAGGCCCCGTATCTTTTTTGGCTTTTTGGTCTAAAAATTCCGAAAATGTTAAGTACGTTTCGGCCGGAACTTGAATGGATGTTGGTCCGAACACATTTAGATTTATGCCAAGAATGATCGTCAATAAAATGATATGTCGCATTACCCCATAATAAATGCGCCACCATCAACAATAATAAATTGCCCCACAATCATGGCCGCGCTGGGGGTGCACAAAAAATCAACCACATTGGCCACATCGTCTGGCGTAACCAGTCGTCCGGCAGGAGTCATGTCTTGAACCGAGGTAAGAATATGGTCTGCATTGTTAATGGCACGAAATGATTTGGTATCGGTAATGCCTGGCATGACCCCGTTAACAACAATGTTTTTAGGAGCCAATTCAACCGCTAAGGATCGTGTTAAGCCCTCTACCGCCGCTTTTGCGGGACCAACAACCCCATATCCTTTTAATACACGTTGTCCGCCATAACTGGTGACCGTAACGATGTTTCCCCCTTGTGGCATGAGTTCAGAGGCCCGAAGCGCGCACTGAAAAATACTGCGCGATGTGGCGTTAAAAGTCATGTCCCAGTACCGATTGGTTGCGTCTAAAATATTCCCTGGAATCCCAAACGATGCATTGGCAATAAGAATGTCGAGTTTTCCAAATTCAGATTGAATGACTTCGAACATAGCGTCGGTTTTATCTTCGTTTCCGACGTCTGCACGAATAGCAATTCCAGATCCGCCCAAATCCGCAATTTCTTGTAAAACGGATTCACATTCCGTTTTGCTGCGGCGGTAATTCAGAATAATTTCAGCCCCTTCTTTTGCCAATTGAAGGGCAATCGCCCGACCAATGCCTCGGGAGGCGCCCGTCACCAATGCTATTTTTCCATCGTGCTTCATATAAACTGATTATATTTTGATTTCCCGGGTTGAACAAGTACCGTTCTTTTAAAACGACGGCATGTGGGTCATCATTTGAAGTGGCATGGTATTGGGAGTGCCAACCATAGGGAGCGTCATGCCCATATTACCGCCCCCTTGCTGATTCATTAAATTGGCATTGGGTGGGGTGGCGATACTCGAGTAAGGCATGCCTGATTCCGAGCTTGTGGAGGTGTTAAGCATGTTTAAAATGGATGCATTGAGCTGGCTTTCAAGCGCAAACGATAATTGTTCGGGTGTATTTGGTGAAAATGGCAACGATGAATGTTGCCCCACATTTAATTTATTTTTGACGGCAAGCATATCCGCAACATTGGTTTTAAATTGGGTTTTAATTTTTTGAATGTACTGAATGTAATGCACGGTTTCATCAAACGATTCAGTTAATAGATAGGGCATATACGGCGACAATACGTAGAGTTTATAAATGGTTTCTTGATACGCTTTTTGCAATGGTGTGGTGGTTTGTACGGGGATATAGTCGGTATGGATTTTGTTGGGGCCTAGCAATTTAAACAATTCATTAGTAATGCCTTTGAGTCGATTGATGTCGCTATAGAGAATGCTTTCATTTGAGATATCCGAAAGGGCGTTGGTTTGCTGAGATAATTCAAACACATGGTGAGTGAATGCGGTTAAGTGGACTTGTTTATCGGAAGATAAATTTGTTTCAGCCGATGAGTAGTCATAGATTTTTTTCGATATTTCGGTGCTTGGTAAGGCTTGGATTTGATTCACGGTATCGGTATATAATGAGTTTGAAAATAGGGAAGTGGTTATGAATAAAAGCATTAGAACGGTTTGTAACATCTCTGTTATAATACATTTTCAATGGATAAAATAAAAATAATAAATCATGCGCTGGGGACAATTTATCATTCAAAACAACAGTGCTATTTAAATAATCCTTGCGTATTGAAGGATATTACGATCACCGATAACGATGTCCGCTGTGTTTTTTTTGAACCGGCGGGGAGTCGTATAATTCATGATTTGAAATCAGATATCGATGCGGCGATATTCGCTGTTTCCTGGGTGGCATCGGTTGAAATTAGCTTGCATGTTATGGGCCAAAAAACGTCTAAAATTAATCCGGGATTGGATCATGTGACCCATATTATCGCCGTATCCAGCTGTAAGGGCGGGGTTGGGAAGTCGACGGTATCTTTAAATTTGGCGAGTACCTTAAGCATGCATGGGGCGCAGGTTGGGCTTTTTGATGCCGATATTCATGGCCCCAGTTTACCCACACTGGTTCAACCCACCGAAATTGCCACTACTTTGGATGACGATTTATTGCCGCCATTTTTAAATAATGGCATAAAGTTAATGTCGTATGGATATATTCAAGAGCAAACGGATCAACCAGCCATTTTACGTGGGCCGATTGCATCGAACTTGTTAAAACAGCTATTATTTAAAACCGATTGGGGGCATTTGGATTATTTAATTATTGATTGCCCTCCGGGGACGGGGGATATTTTATTGACCATTACTCAAGATATTCAATTGTCCGGAGCTATTATTGTGACCAGTCCACACTCATTGGCGTATGCCGATGTTCAAAAAGGCATTGAAATGTTTCGGAAAGTGAGCGTTCCGATATTATCGTTGATTGAAAACATGAGCTACTTTACCTGCGATCATTGCGCTGAAAAACATACCATTTATGGATCGGGAAAATTACAATCGTTCGTTAAAAAGAACCATATTCCATTTTGGTACGATAGCCCCATCGATAAATGGTTGGCCAATCATACCGAGCGTCAGGTGCCGTTTTTACTTACGTGTAATGAGGATAACCCCACCAAACGATTATTTGATACCTTGTCGAACGATGTGGTGTGGCAATTGGCCTTGTCCGAAGATGCCAGCCAATGGCGACTGGAAAAAAATGATAACGACCAGGTACTACATATTTACGTGGGTGAAGATTCCAAGGAGGCAATCCCGTATGCCCGTCTTCGTGAATATTGTGGTTGTGCTCATTGTGTGGATGAATTAACCGGTGAAAAGAAAATAACGGCCGATGCCATTGATCCTCAGTTATCAATTGATTCGTTATTTGTCGTGGGGCATTATGGTCAAGGTGTGGTGTGGAAAGAACACGGAACCACACATTCAAGCATGTATACCCATGATCAACTAACTTCCATTATGGCCGAGGTTTCGACGGGCAATCCATCGAAATAATACATTCTTTGCATCGTGGTTTTCTGGCCACGCAGGTGCTTCTTCCGTGCAAAATTAGTAACGATGATAAGTCAATCCAGCAGTCTTTGGGCCATTTTTTTATGCAGTCCATTTCAATTTTTACAGGGTCGGTATGTTGGGTAAATCCCAATCGTTGACAGAGTCGCTTGACATGCGTATCTACTGTAATTCCCGGAATACCAAAGGCTTGTCCCAAAACAACGTTGGCTGTTTTTCGCCCCACACCAGGCAATGATACCAAATCATCCAGTGTATTGGGCACGTCTCCCTGGTAGTGGGTGATGAGTCGTTTAGCTGTTTTTTGAATGTTAATGGCTTTGTTATTAAAAAAGTTAATGCTTTTAATGAGTGTTTTAATGGTATCTAAATTGGCATCGACCATCGCTTGTGGGGTGGGTAACGCCTTAAACAAGGCCGGGGTGACTTGATTCACACGGGCATCGGTGCATTGGGCCGATAAAATAACCGCAATTAATAGTTCAAAGGTATTGTTATGGGTTAAAAATGTCGTGACTGGAGGGTAATGGGTTTGGAGTACCCGAAACAATCGTTGCGTTCGTTCTTGCGCCTTTTTTAATGACTCACGCATGGTTTAAGGTCAGGCCAATGGGGCAGTGATCCGATCCCATGACATCCGTTAAAATAAAGGACGTTTCAACATGGGGCACCAATGCCTGATCAACCATGGCGTAATCAATGCGCCAACCCACGTTTTTTTCACGCGCACCGCCACGGTAGGACCACCAGGAATAGGTTTCAGATGTGGGATGTTGAGTACGGTAAATATCGACATAATTTCGGCGAATTAGTTCCGAGATCCATTCTCGTTCAATGGGTAAAAATCCCGAGGTTTGCTCGTTTTCCTTGGGTCGAGCTAAATCGATGGGGGTATGCGCCGTATTATAATCCCCACAAACAATGACTTTTTTTCCGTTGGCACGCATGTCATCACAATAGCTAAATAAAGCGTTATAAAACCGT
The DNA here is from genome assembly GCA_049437345.1 of Candidatus Marinamargulisbacteria bacterium. GTDB lineage: Bacteria > Margulisbacteria > Marinamargulisbacteria > UBA817 > UBA817 > UBA817. Next base: position 3,509 of record JBMTIN010000034.1, on the reverse strand, counting down.
AATTTATAATCCAATCGTGTACTGTCTTTTTGACCATTCGGAAAATACACCCCAATAATGAGTTTATCGTCGAACTCCGCTTGAATCACACGCCCTTCGGCATCAAATTCAGGAACCCCAAATCCCGATATAACATTGGTGGGTTGTAAGGTCGTTAACACCGCCACCCCAGAGTATCCTTTTCGCTCGGCGGAATGCCATACCGAACGGTATCCAAAGGGGTCTCGCAACTCATCGGGCAAGTCGGATTCCGCTACTTTTGTTTCTTGCAAAAAAAGAACGTCGGGTTGATGTGTATCAATAAATGACTTGAAACCTTTTTTGTAACATGCGCGAATACCATTAACATTCCAAGAGATAATTTTCATAGGGGTTACTGTATCATAAATACTTAAAATAATTAACCAATCCCACAATGGGTAAGCATTGTATTGAGCTGCTCGGTATCTCGAACGCCCACAACAAACTCATCTACGCAATGGTCCATTTTTAATAGCCAATCATGAAGCACGTGATGCGCCATTTGAGGCGTGTTGAATAGATTGGATTGTTGCAATAACTGTCGGTAAGTATCTTTAAAATACGGGTTTTTTTGCCGTTGATCTTTTGTTGATATGGGTTTGTTGGGGTGTAAAAATAAGCCTTGTTCAAATACCGAATAAATGCATCGCTTAATTTGTGGAAATGAGATTTTAAGCCGTTGCAGTAAATCAAAGTTATTATGTAGCATGCTATGGCGAATTTGTACGCAATCCAATGGGAGACATTTATTGATTTGATCAATGGTTTTAAAATCAACATTGCATACGCCAATATGATTTACAAGTCCGCCGGTTTTTAAATCATTTAAGGCGCGCATGGAGTCAAGATGGTCAACGGCGGGGTCCGGCCAATGAAGGTACAGGGTATCGATGGTGGATCGATTTAATCTCTGTAGAGAATCGATGACATCGGAACGAATGGCCGTTGGGGACCCGTTATGATAGTACTCTTTCCCGGTCCAACTTAAGCCTGTTTTGGTTGAAATTATGGCATTTTTAAGGCCGGGTTCCGACAACAATCGGTCGGCCTGACCGCGGCCATATACCGGAGCCGTGTCAAACTTTGTGATGCCGGCCTGATACGCATGCGTCAATACACGTTTGGACTCTCGCAGGTCTTGAAACCCAAATCCTTCACCGGCCAACATCCAGAGTCCCAATCGTATTTTATGGATGGAGAGCCAGGAGCTAGGTGGACTCATGCTTTTTATAAAGCTGAAGGTTGGGGACTTGTGGGTTAATGTGAGGAAAGTATCGATGGAAATGATCGGCAAAGGCATAGTCAAGTTCGGCAATACTTTTGGGTTGGGTATCCATGACTTTTTCCCACATATCCCATCGTTCCATACATAAATAGATTAAGGGCGTGGGGCCCCATAATTCACGCATTTTGGTCATCATGGTGGCATACATTTGAACTCGTAGTGGTTTAACATAGCGCACTTTGTTATCAGACCCTTTGACCATTTCTTGACAGGTGAGTTGGGTGCCCCGAAAATTATTTTCAATCAGGCGTTTTTGTTCTGGGTTAAATCGCAGGGAACCGATGGACACCCAAGCGATTTGATGGGATGGCACTACGGCATGCACTTGTGACAATAACGTCATATAGTCCGCTTCCCAGTCGGCATAGTAAATCATGGGGTCAAAGTGAAGCCCAATCAAATAATTGGCGTCCACGGCTTTTTTCATTGCATTAAGCCGTTGATTTAAAGGCGCGGTTTTATGTTCTTCAGTTCGAATAATATAATCGGTATTTAATGACCATGAAACTACCGTTTTTTGTTGGTGATCACAATTCAGGATGGGGTCCACAACATCGGACTTTGTTTTTAATTCCAAAACTGCATTTGGCACGGTTCGAAAATATTCAATAAGTTTCTGCGCTTGCCCGGTATCATTTTCAAGCGCTAAGGAATCGCCCAATTCCCAAGTCCCAATTCTAAAAAATCGCCAGGGTTGGGATGTAATATTGGTATTGATTTCATGAATAAGTTGATCATTGTCTTTGACCACCTCCAATTGAGGGTTGGTCAAATAGTTTTGTAAAAAACAATAACTGCAATCAAAGGGGCAATTACTTACGGATTTGAGGACTTTAACATTGCAACACACATAATCGTCGTGAATGGTGGCGCAGGTATCCATCTTTTCGCCCTTATATGGCACGTATTCAATGGATTTTTTTCCGTCTCGATAATATTTTTTGGTCATATAAGATCCAGTGTCTTGGTCAGTCGATGTTTGGTATCGGTATGATTCAACCATGCCACCAAATCTGACATGTCCGTTGTTTTTTTTATGTGTGCCGATAATGTGATGCCCGCATTTTCTAAGGTTCGGTCATAGTGAATTTTAACGGTTTTTTGGAGTGGCGCGAGGGTCTTGTCAATGGTGTGTCGTGTGGCATTTAGGATGGGGGTATGAGCCACAGCTAGCTTCGCCATCCATTGTGCACATCGTTGAGAAGGCGAGCGATCGGTATCCCGAATGGTGTCATAGCCCAATGTTTTTAGGACGGCCGCTGCCGATAATTGATCTCGTTTCATAATGGCCGTGGATTGGCATAAGATCGTATCGAATGCCCGTTTACTAAATTGAAAATGGTTGGCATCGCGAATATATTGGTCGCGGAGTTCGTTGGATTGATTGAGTAGATTCACCGATTCCTTTAATGAGTATCCTTTGGCATGAAAAAAGGTTTGGACGGCGAATGAGGCGTCGCATATTCGATCAATATCTTTTTTAATATGAGAATAATGGGGTAATCCTAGGTGATGAAGAAGAGTGGCCGTAATGGATGCCTTAAATGCCCTGATGAGCCGTAGTTTCATGATAGTGGATGCATTCAGTTCATGGCGATGGAGTTCGGATACCAAGGTCATGATCGGAAGATCGGGGGTTATGATGACATAGGGAATGGTGGGTTGGTTGGCTTTTTTTGCATAGCGATAACGTTGTTGGCCATCCACAATGGCGAGTCCCTGATCATCCTTAACACAGATGACGGGGGCCATTACCCCATGGGTTTGAATCGCCGTCATTAATAACGGGGCATCCGTGGGTAATTTCCAATCTAATAAAGTCGTATGAAAGCGATCAATGGTCGCGACGTGGCACATGGTCTAACAGTGTCTCACATAAGCCTTGGGGAATCAATGTTCGCCCCCGTACATGGGTTTGAATTTTATCGTAGTTTGTGGTGTTTTGGCCACGCTTTTTAGCGCCATGGCTTAATATGGTGGTTTTATTCATAATGGTTTGAACAATATTTTCATGCCAAGGGTGGCCCATTAATGAATGATAAGCATGAATGAGAGCGACGAGTCGAAATCGATCCATCGCGACATAGGCCATGGATAACTGATCGGGATGCCCTCCGTATTTTGTCATGCTGATAGTATCAATATGGCCTAATGGGCAATAGGCTAATAATCGTAACCATAGGTCATAATCCTCACATACCGT
>JBMTIN010000033.1:0-10246 GCA_049437345.1 Candidatus Marinamargulisbacteria bacterium | reverse complement strand
ATTGGAAAAAAACAAGGTGGTGGTTGTCACGGGATTTCAAGGGGTCACATCCGGAAATGACATTACCACCATTGGTCGTGGGGGGTCGGACACCTCGGCGGTGGTATTGGCGGCGGCGTTGGGGGTTCCCTCCTGTGATATTTATACGGATGTGGACGGGGTGTATACCACCGATCCTCGACGTGTTTCAACGGCTCGAAAACTCGCTAATGTATCGTATGATGAAATGTTAGAGTTGGCATCTATGGGCGCACAGGTATTGCACCCTCGTGCGGTGGAATGCGCCAAAGAAAATAAAATTATATTGCATGTGCGTTCGTCATTTTTACCCGATGAAGGTACACGCGTAAAGGAGAATGATACCATGGAACTAAATCGATCAGTGACCGGAATTGCACTTAAACGAGACGAGGCGAAGTTATCAATTTCAGGGGTATCCAATGCACCCGGTGTGGCCGGTAAATTATTTGCTGTTTTGGCCGACGAGGGTATTAATGTCGATATGATTATTCAAAGTAATGAAGAGCAAAACGAAACCAATACCATTACATTTACGGTATCAGAAGGGGATTATCTTCAGGCCAAACGTGTTACCGAGGGGATGATGGATGCCTTGGGTGCGCGTAGTGTTGATGGGGATACCAATATCGCTAAGGTATCTATTGTGGGTGTGGGGATGATTTCAAAGCCAGGGGTGGCGGCCACCATGTTTAAGACGCTGGGAGATCATCAGGTGAATATTCAGCTCATTACCACATCAGAAATCAAAATATCGTGCGCAGTTCAATCGGATCAGGCGGATCTAGCGGTTCAATCGCTTCATGATGCGTTTGAATTGCACTCATCTGAATGATCAGTCAGTGGTCCATTTATTTGGCCTGCTTTATTTTGGGGTGGGCGCCGTTATATTGGGGGTATCGTTTTTTTGAATCTCGATTACCATTTTCAATGGTCCCGTCTAAAACACGATTTTCATATCTTGCCTTTTTAAAGTTAGGGTATTTATTATTGGAGTTTTTGCGTGGTGTGGCAATTATGGTGATGATTCACGATTGGTTATTATTTGATTACGATTTATTATTGGGGGTATTTCTATGGTTAGTGGCGATATCCTGGCCACCATTTGTGCCAAAACATCGTCGAACCCCACTTTGGATGGTATTTTCCGGCGTATTTTATTATTTATTTCCATGGCTTTTTGTTTTATTTCCTATGGCATTGATAGTGCTATGCTTAGTGGGGGTGCCAAGTGTATGGCGATATTTTACCGTTACCGTGATATTTTTATTCGTTGGTATTATTGAAGGAAGTAATAGTTTGTATGTATTGCTTTATGGTAGTTTTAGTGCGTTTATTTGGGTGCGTCATGCCATTGAGTTACGATTGAATCAATATTCGTTATCTGATACGTCCCATTAAGCCCGGTTTGCTTTAGCATAATATGGGGTTTTTTTTTGCTCACCCAAAGGGTGACTTTCGGTAAGATTGTGCCGAAAAATCCGTTGAGTTGGATCCGAATCACATAGCTGGGAATGGCGTGGCCATCAATGAATAATACGGTTTCTTTTATTATTGAAAACGATAATGGGATTACGGATTTCCATGGAACAAGCAGTTGTTTACGAATCGTTTTTTTTTGTTCAAGGGGCTCATTTTGAAGTAAATAGATCAACCCTTGTAATGATACTATGGGGACCTTTGACGAAAATGTTGTGGTGAGCGAGTCTTGAAATCGTTGTCGGTAAAATTGAATATGAGTGGTGTCGTCTGACCGTGACAGGGACCATTCAAAGTATTTTTGATCAATGTCATTTTTCGTGGATTGGTTCATTTGAATCAGCGTATTATTCCTCATGATACTTTCATTGGTCTCAACCAATCCTTCCCCCATGATTGTTGCGGTTATTTTATGGTCGGTGTGCGTAGTATCAAAGATATACACAACGTTAATGGGTGTTTTTTTATAAACCCCGCTGTAGCGCAATAATAGGGCGTGACTCGGAGAGCTGATGCTGATAATAAGACCAATAATGACAATGATGCGCCATTGATTACAGGCGGGACGTGGATTCAATCCAAGATCTCGGATTAACCCGAATTGATTGAATACTGATGCCAAAATGCAAGTGACTGCCGGTTGCAATACCGGTTGATCCAACGGTGCCAATATGTTCTCCTTGGTTAATGTTATCGTTCAATTTCACAGAAATCTGATCCAAATGATTATAAATCGATACAATGCCCAAGCCATGATCTAGCATGACCGTATTACCATGAACCGTTAAGTTTTTGGCGAGAATCACACGCCCCGATTGTGCCGACTGAATGGGTACGCCGGTATTGGCTGAAATATCAATGCCGGAGTGCATCCATCCAGGGGTATTATTGTACATGCGCTGGGTGCCAAATTCCGATGTGAATCGACCCTTAACGGGCCATATAAATGCCCCTTTATATTGTTTTTTATTTGAAATTGTTTTGAATTTGTTGCCAATTAGTTGGTTCTCTTTTTTTCGTTTGGGTCTATTTTGACTCAATTTATACTTTTTAGGTTTAAGTGTAATGTGTTCTTTTTTAAAATTGGCTGAGCGAATGTGAATCGGAAGTTGAGTTTTGTATTGGCTTTGATCTTTAAATTTAAACGAAAAATAGAGGGGTTTTTTTCGAGGTTTAGCATATCGGCTAATCCCAATCCATCCAATCAACGTATTTTTGAATTTAGGGTCGTTAAATAATTTAAATGAATGATTATTGAGTGTTACCGTTCCGGATTGTACAGGTTTTGATGTCGTTACTTTTAACTTAATCGCATCCCCTTGAAGGGGTGATTTATTGGACATATGAATATGCACCAATGGGTGGGCGATTCCCACGATACTGGTTAGTAAAATGCCACTAATAATTCCAATTAAATTCATAAATGCCATCCTACCATTTATTTAGGGGGAGAGCAAAAATGCCGGCTGATTTTTGCATTATGAATTCGGAATTTGATATAATTAAAACTAGTTTGTTAATTCCAAATTTATTGTTAAGCAGGTTGCATAAAAAACATCAACGAGTGGGATCTCTCTGTTATTTTAGCGGCAACCTGCATCAGGGAAAAAGCTCAAAATGAGCCTTGTAAATAAAATACATAAATTTTGTTTAATTTTCAATGCTATTTTTGAAAAAGGAGGTTTTTTATGAATAGTGTATTGGATATTTTGTATCATCAAGTTCTTCAGCGACCCCATCAGCCGGCGTTATATTATTTAGATACATCGCTCATGTATCAACCCATTACATATCAGCGCATGGCCGGCATGGCGGATCAGTTTTCGTTGGCATTAAATGATTGGATCTCGCCGGGAGATAATGTGGTTATTTGGGCAAATAATGGGTGGCAATGGGCCATTTCAGACATTTCAATTCAGTTATCGGACGGCGTATCTGTGCCAATATACCCCACCATTGGTGGAGATCAATTGGCATATATCCTTGACGATGCTCAACCATCGGTGATTATTACCGATGCCCAGACGCCGGAACAGTGGGACCAATTATCGTCATTGTCATATGTAAAAAAAGTTATTGTCATATCCGCGTCGTTGTGTCATTCAGAGGCGGCCAATATTATTGACTTTGATTCAGCGTGTGCCCGGTATCCAATGCCTGAAACTATCGGTGCGAAAAATTGGCAGAAGGATCGTCGAAAAAGTACATTGACAATGCTATATACATCTGGAACGACAGGCCTTCCCAAGGCGGTGCCACTAACACACAATAATATCGTGGAAAACTTCTTGGGATTATTATCGGTGATTCCCATTACATCTGATGATGCTTCCATTTCTTTTTTGCCACTGTCTCATATTTTTGAACGAACGGTGGGTTTTTTCTGTGTTTTAGGTGTGGGCGGGCGTATTTATTATGCGGAATCCATTGAAACATTATCTCGAGATCTTCTGATTGCAAAACCATCATTTATTATTAGTGTGCCGCGATTATACGAGAAGGTATATCATTCAGTTTGGGCTAAGGCCAAAGGATTAAAGCGTGGTCTGTTAACCTTGGCCGTGGCGATTGGCCAGCGATGGCCCCGGCCTCATTGGTTGGGACGCATGGCCCATCGCATCGTATTTGCAAAGATTCACGAAAAATTAGGCGGGAATGTTCGTTTTTTGGTCACCGGAGGTGCGCCCATCTCACGTGTTATTAATACCTTTTTTGATGCCATTGGGTTGCCGGTCGTTCAGGGGTATGGTTTAACGGAAACATCTCCGATTATCACGGCGAATTTTGATGGGGTTATTGGTTCTGTAGGTAAACCATTAAAGAATGTTCAGGTGCGTATTTTGGATGATGGGGAAGTATGTGTCCATGGCCCTAGTGTTTTTTCGGGGTATCAAAACACAAACAATCAGGGGGTATTTACAGACGATGGTTTTTTTAAAACTGGCGATCTAGGTCGATGGGATAATAATGGGTATTTGTATATTACGGGGCGAAAAAAGGAACTGATTATATTATCAAATGGCAAAAATGTGGCGCCGAATCATGTGGAAGATCATTTAATCCAATCATCATATATTCAGCAAGTGGTGGTTGTGGGGGATCAACGGCATTATTTAGTGGCATTGGTGGTGATTGATGTCATGGCGGTATCTAACGCATTGGGGTGTTCGTTTTCAATGACGGATTCCGAGGTCTATGCTAACGCCGTTCAGCACATATTAACGGATTGTCGACGATTATCTGTGCCTTTGGCACGGTTTGAAACTATTAAGAAGGTGGCCATTTTAACAACACCATTTTCAATTGATGGGGGGGAATTAACCCCGACATTAAAGTATCGAAGAAGTGAAATAAATAAAAAGTATGCGTCTCAGATTGCCGCATTGTATGATAAATAATGAACAGAAAGTGAGCGAATGATGCCGAAGAATAAACATGAACGAATTGCTATTGTAAACGCGTTTCGAACGCCTTTTTTAAAAGCGGGTACTGACCTGCGTGGTATCGACGCGGACCAACTGGGTGTATATCCGTTAAAAGAAACCATTTTAAGATCTGGGGTTCGTCCCGACGAGATTGACGATGTCGTGGTGGGTTGTTGTGGTCAACCGGCCCATGCCGCCAATGTTGGTCGTGTTATTGCGTTGCGTGCCGGGATTCCGACGCATGTTCCTGCGGTGACGGTGCACCGAAACTGTGCATCGGGCATGGAAGCGATTTCTGTAGGGGCACAACGATTATTATTGGGTGAAGCTACGATTGTGGCGACCGTGGGGGTAGAATCAATGTCGAATTATCCGTTAATGTATGGGCCTCAAATGACCGCTTTGTTCGAGAAATTAAATCGAGCAAAAACGATGCCGCAACGCCTCCGTATATTGTCGACATTTCGATTGCATCACCTAAAACCATTGATTGCATTAAAATTAGGTTTAACTGACCCAACGTGTAATTTAATTATGGGTGATACGGCGGAAAATATAGCCCAACAGTTTAGTATTAGTCGAGAAGATCAAGATGCATTTTCATTAGACTCTCATCTTAATGCCATATCGGCGCAGGCCGCGGGTCGATTTGAAGATGAAATTATTCCAATTCAATTGCCAAACACTTTTGATCAAACACTGGCCAGAGACAATGGCCCAAGAAATGGACAAACCATGGAGGCATTAAAAAAATTGCGGCCATTTTTTGATCGAAAAATGGGTACGGTAACGGTAGGATCTTCGAGTCAATTAACCGATGGTGCCGGGGCAACGTTGCTAATGCGAGAGTCCACGGCCAAAGAACGGGGCATTACCCCTTTGGGGTATTTAACCGCGTATGCTTACTCAGGGTGTGATCCTAAAACCATGGGGTTGGGGCCCACATTTTCAACACACCGATTATTTCGTGAGCATAATTTAAGTATGGCGGACATTGATTTGGTCGAAATTAACGAGGCGTTTGCGGCACAGGTACTGGGAAATGTTCGTGCATTTGATTCGGTTGCATTTGCCAAAGAATCATTAAATGATACGGTTGCCTTGGGTGAAATTCCCATGGAAAAATTAAATGTTAATGGTGGGGCTATTGCATTGGGTCATCCATTGGCGGCATCGGGGCAACGCATTGTTATGACATTGTTGTATGAGCTTCATCGTCGGGAACTGGATCGGGGATTGGCATCCCTTTGTGTGGGTGGAGGGCAAGGGGCATCCTTTTTATTGGAGCGTGCAAAATGACTTGTTTTTCAGTAAAACATGATGCGCTCATCACTCGGGTAATATTTAATATGCCGGGTGAAAAAGTCAACAAGTTTAATCGTGAGGTTAGTTTAGAGTTGGGCCGTATTTTTCAAGATATTCACGAAAAAAAACCGGAGTGGGTAGTATTTGAAAGTGCTAAACCGGGTATTTTTATTGCCGGTGCCGATATTAACGAATTAAATGATATTACCGGGCCGGACGAGGGACGTGAATTAATTGAACGAGGGCAACAGTTATTTCAGCAGTTAGCGAAATTACCATCAAAAACGATTGCATTAATTGACGGAGCGGCCTTGGGGGGCGGGCTTGAGTTTGCATTGGCTTGCAATATGATTGTTGTTACAAACTCCAATAAAGTTCGTTTAGGTCTTCCAGAGGTTAATTTAGGCATTATTCCAGGGTGGGGTGGCACACAAAGGTTGCCTCAACGTATCGGTTTAATCCGGGCGATCGATACTATTGTAACGGGGCGCACCATAACAGCCAAAAAAGCCTTGGCGTGGGGGTTGGTCGATGCGATGGTTCCCAGTGCGTTTCAATGGACGGCATTAACACAATTAATTCATCAAAAAAAAATAAAACGTCGTCGATTTAAGCGCCCGATTTGGGATTGTTTGCCAGGGGTCAAATATGTCATTGGTCGAAAGGCCAAGGCGGCCATTCTAAAAAAGACCAAGGGACAGTATCCCGCACCCATGATCGCCGTGGATGTCATGCTTCAAACGCATCGTAGGCCACTTAATAATGGATTAAAAATTGAGTGTGATGGTGTGGTGTCATTGTTGCAATCATCGATACCTTCGCATCTAATGGCGTTGTTTTTTTCTCAGGAGTCCATTAAGAAACAGGCTTTATTACAACAAGTGACGGATCGCCGTGTGCAACATGTGGGGGTTGTTGGCGCCGGATTAATGGGTGGTGGTATTGGCGCGTGGTTTATTCATCATGGTCAACATGTTCGTTTAAAAGATGTTAATTGGGACATGATACGAAAAGGGTATCAATCGGCGGCCAGTGTGGTTCATAAGGCGGTAAAACGTCGCAAAATTTCAGCCTATCAAGCGCCATTAATATTGGATCGATTCAGTAGTACATTGGATTATTCAGGGTTTAATGCTCTTGATATGGTGATTGAAGCCGTTCCTGAAAAGATGACCATAAAAAAAGCCGTGCTATCGGACATCGAAAAACAGGTGTCCAATCAAGCGATTATAGCAACAAATACGTCATCATTATCCGTCACCGAAATGGCGACAACGTTAATTCATCCCGAGCGGTTTTTGGGGATTCATTTTTTTAGTCCGGTTCATCGTATGCCATTGGTTGAAATTATTCCTTCCGATAAAACATCCCCACAGGTGATTGCCGATGCGTGTGCGTTGGTTTTAAAAAATAAAAAATACCCTATTGTGGTTAAAGATTGTCCTGGATTTTTAATTAATCGATTGCTATTGCCGTATGTTAATGAGGCCATTCATATGATGTTGCAAGGGTTTCCTGTTGTAGAGATAGATCGAATTGCCACAGATTTTGGCATGCCCATGGGGCCATTGGCATTGGCCGACGAAGTGGGGCTTGATATTGGTTTACATGTATTGCAGACGTTAGAAGCTGGATATGGGGACCGAATGGCGGTCCCCGTGCCCTTCAAGGAATGGGTGGAGCGGCACCACGTTTATGGTAAAAAATCGGGGAAAGGATTTTATTATTATAATACATCTTCGATGTTACCCAATAATGAATTGGTGCGCGAGCAATCCACGGTAATTAAACGACGGGTATCGGACCAGGATCGTCAGGATATTTTGGATCGATTGGTGTTGATTATGGTAAATGAAGCCGCTCGCTGTTTGGATGACGGGGTGGTTGTGTCCGCCGATCAGTTAGATTTAGCGATGATCATGGGGACGGGTTTTCCGCCATTTCGTGGGGGACTTTTACGGTATGCGGATCAGCGAGGTTTAGGCGATGTGGTTCGTGTTTTAAATCAATTGGCACAATCAGTTGATCAACGGTTTAAACCTTGCGCATTATTATTAAAAATGAGTCAAGAGAATCAATGTTTTTACCGATAAAAATACCATGCTAAATTTATTATATGAATATTTGTACTGGCCATTAAGTTGGCACATTGGAATGAGTTTGTTTATATTGGCCATTGTTATATGGTTTAATTGGCCGCGGTTTTTAGTGGCGATAGTAATGGCGATGAGTTTGTGGGCATATGGCGTTGAACCAATGACATTGGTTGGTATTAGTTTAGTGTTAGTTGTGGTTACCGTACCCTTGATTCGAGCACCGTTAGTGGGTCGATTAATTATGGTACTAGCCAATAAATTCAAGGTGTTTCCGAAGGTTTCAGCCACGGAAAAGGCCGCATTGGATGCGGGTACGGTATGGATGGATAAGGAATTATTTTCTGGTGATCCAAATATTAAAAAATTAATGACCCAAGAAATTCGTTCTCTGTCAGCGGATGAACACGCATTTTTAGATGGTCCCGTGGCGCAACTATGTGACATGATTGATGACTGGGAAATTCAAAAAAACCAACGGATTCCAGACCATGTTTGGGAATTTATTAAAGATCATCGTTTTTTAGGTATGATTATTCCAAAAGAATATGGGGGGCTCGGATTATCCGCCATTGGGCACAGTGTGGTAATCGAGAAAATTGCTTCGGTATCAGCAACAGTAGCGATTACTGTTATGGTGCCCAATTCGTTGGGCCCGGCGGAATTGCTATTGCATTATGGGACCCAAGCACAAAAAGATCAGTATTTGGCAAAACTTGCTACCGGCGACGAAATGCCGTGTTTTGGTTTAACCGAACCCACTGCTGGCTCCGATGCCGGAGGACTGCAATCCGAAGGGGTCATCTTTAAGGGCGATGACGGGGCGTTAAATATTCGATTTCAATGGAATAAACGATGGATTACATTATCAGGGATTTCAACCGTGATTGGATTGGCTTTTTTATTAAAGGATCCCGATCAATTATTGGGCGGTCCGGTGAATTATGGTATTACTTGCGCACTCATCCCTACCCATACTCCGGGCGTTGATGTGTCGCGTCGCCATGATCCCTTAGGGGTTCCGTTTATTAATTGCCCTACCACGGGCACCGACGTTATTATGCCGTTATCGTGTATTATTGGTGAAAAAGAAGGGATGGGTAAAGGGTGGACCATGCTTATGGATTGTTTGTCTGCCGGGCGAGGAATATCCTTACCATCGTTAAGTGTGGGGGGAGCTCAGGCGATGATTTTAGCCACTAGCTCGTTTGGCGCTATTCGACAGCAATTTGGCATGTCGGTAGGTCAATTTGAAGGCATTCACGAACCACTGGCACGTATTATTGGCAAAACAACTCTATTAAAAGCCGCTAGAGACTATACATGTGGTGCTATTGATCAGGGTGAAAAGCCCTCGGTTATTTCAGCTATTTTAAAATTGCATTCCACCGAAATGTTTCGTGATATTGTGAACGATAGCATGGATATTTTAGGTGGGGCAGGCATTACTCAGGGCCCGCGCAATGTTACCGCAAGTCCATATAAAGCCGCCCCGATTGGCATTACTGTTGAGGGGGCAAATATACTTACCCGGACACTTATTATTTTTGGTCAGGGGGCGTTGCGATGCCACCCATTTGCTTACAAAGAAGTCATGGCGGCCGAAGCCAATGATGCCCGTGCCTTTGATTCAGCGTTTTTTGGCCATATAGGACATATTCTCCGAATTACATGCCGTGCAATTATACTTACATTAACCATGGGGTGTTTTGCTCCTTATTATGGTGGTTTTTTATCACCTTATAAACGTAAATTGGTGTGGTCATCGGCATTGTTTGCGTTGGTGGCCGATGTGTCTATGCTTTATTTTGGAGGCGCATTAAAAGCCAAGCAAATGATTACAGGGCGTTTGGGTGATATGTTATCGTGGATGTACTTTGCCACAGCTACCATGGCGTATTATCAAAAACAAACAAATAAAGAGCC
>JBMTIN010000032.1:0-10325 GCA_049437345.1 Candidatus Marinamargulisbacteria bacterium | reverse complement strand
CACTTAATTGTGCTGCAATGAATCCCATTTTTGCACGTTTAGTGGTGTCTCGATCCCCACCACACCCAAACACAACACGTAATTTTGCGGTCTTTTTTGATTTAATTAATTGCGCATCTAACAATACCGTTTCTAATGCATCCGGAGTATGCGCAAAATCCACAATCACCCTAAACGATTGCCCCATATTTATCGCCTGAAAACGGCCCTTTGGCGCGACCAAGGTTTTAAGTAATGGAGCGATTGTTTTACGGTGAATGCCCAAGGCATTGCAAATTGCCACGGCCGACGCCACATTTTTTCGATGAAATCGTCCCGTTAATTGTGTAATTTCATCCACTGAAATCTCCGGAATATCATCCGAATAAATTGCAATACCCGGCGACTGCGCCATAAACCCCATTTTTGTATTTTTATAGTGCTCAAACGTGGAATGGTAATCCAAATGATCTTGTGTAATATTCGTCAAACATTTCACATTAAAATCAAAATCAAATACTCGTTTCTGATCAATTCCATGCGAGGAAACTTCCAATATAACATGGGTTCCACCTTGTTCAATGTGATCGTTAATTCGAGAGAGCGTATCCCAGGACTCAGGGGTTGTTAAACTGGAATTTATAGTACCAATCACCAATACATTGACCCCTAATGCCGTTAATAATTGTTGCGTAAAATAACTCACCGATGTTTTCCCATTGGTCCCGGTAATACCAATTAAACATACTTTTTGAGTTGGATAATCAAAATAGTTATGGGCATTTCTCGCAAAATCGTCACGTGTCATATGAATGACCTCCGTTGCCCCACGACGCAAAGCATCCTCGATATATCGCTGTCCTTTCGGTAAGCAAATAAATGAATCCCCCATCTGAATTTGACGAGAATCGTACGCATACACTTTGGACTTATCTAATACCATTGACGTTATTTTAAACCACGCCCATCAAAAAGAATAGTCATGCCCTGTTATCAAAATAAATGACTTATTTAAAGTATTCACTTGAATTTATACCCAATTATTTCTTATTATAAATCCAAAAATGAAAAACCCCGACACTCAACAACGAGAAGCCCTTGTTAAGGAATATGTGGCATCAAAAAATGATGACTTAAAAGAAGGTATTCTTGTTGCCTACAAGTCATTGGTTGAGTTTATCGCTCGAAAATTAGCCTTTAATATTGATGACCTTCCCGATTTGATTCAAGTAGGAAGTATTGGATTATTAAAGTCATTGGACACTTACGATGTTAATCGAAATATTGCATTTTCAACCTATGCAAGTTCAACCGTTATTGGTGAAATCCGTCATTACATTAGAGACAAAAGTCGGATTGTAAAGCTTCCCAGAAAACTACAAGAACAGTATTCAAAAATTCGCCAATATATTAAAATAAAATCCCAAGAATTGGATCGATTTCCCACAACGTCTGAAATTGCCAAGGACCTCAAATTAAGTGAAGAAGATGTATTAGAATCAATGGAGGCCGGACAATCATTTCGTGTTATTTCCTTGGATAAACCGGTTCAAACCAACAAAAGCAAATCATCTAACGAGAAATTTTCACTCATTGATAATATTGGCACGGACGATAAAGATGACCTATTTTTAAATCGTGAAATGTTAAAACAAGCCCTTGAAAATTTGAATGAACGTGAAAAAAAGTTAATTTATCTGCGGTTTTATGAAGGGTTAACTCAAAAAGAAATTGCTACTCGATTGGAATTATCTCAAATGCATGTCTCTCGACTTTTATCCGAAGCCTTGAAAAAATTGCGTCGAAAAATTACGATTGAGCAATGACATTATTAACAACGGATCATATTGCTAAACGTATTCCTCACCGATACCAAAATTTACTTCTGGATGAAGCTCAGGCATCGTCAGATGATGCAAGTACATTTAAACTAACGATTTCAGATAACGACCCCATGGAACGTCATTTATTTTTTTATGAATGGAATAATCAAACATGCCTACCCACCCCCTTATTGGCCGAAATATCGGCACTAGCCTGCATTGTTAGTGCGGGTATTATAAAACCCGGCACATTTGCATACTTTGCTGCTATTACTCAATTTACCATTCAGGGGAACCCCTTTGTCGGTACCGATTCAATTATTGGACAAACCCATAAAATTAGTTCTAAAAACGGATTTCATAAACACGCATTTTCAATCTCAAATGATACCGCTTCCGCCACCGGTAACTTAATGGCTTATTATGATACCATGGGCGATACCCCCTCTACCCCACTCCCTCCAGTCAACATACCCCCGGCCATTGCAAATGCCCAGTCGTCCCCACCCACCTCAATTCCGGCATATGCATTCAAAAATCCTCACATGACTTTTATTGACGGATATTATTTAATCACGCCAGAAGATGCGCTCTATGGCTACACCTACCCCCATGACCACCCGCTTATTCGAGGTCATTTTCCTGAAAATCCCGTTATGATGGGTGTTTGTCAATGGCAAATGGTCGATGACGCGTTCACCCATTTTCTGACACATACCCCATCAACCGCCCCCCAATGGCAATTGGATGCCCTTATTATTGCCGACAACCAGACCGCTGTATGCGAACTAAAAAATGTTCAGTTGTCTGTGATTGACGGTCAACATGGCCCCCAAGCCAGTACAACATCGGTTAAAAAAGTCATGTTTAAGCAACGTGTTTCACCTGGCGAAAAATTATTTATTTATTTATTTAATATTCAACCTATTGCCGCTTAATTATTCACTATTTTGGACCATAAATCATCAATGGCATGTGTTGAACGAATAGCACCGACAAGGGACGGCGAGTAAGGCAATACCTTATGAATATTTTCAGTATTAATGCCACCAATCACAACAAATGGAATCCCCAAAGACGTGGCCTGACACAAATAATCAAACCCAATACCATCGCGACCCGGTTTAGATGGCGTCTCCCAAATGGGCCCGACACTCACATAATCGGCCCCTTCCGCCACGGCACGACGCCCTTGATCAAGTGAATGAGTGGTTCGCCCAATCAGGGGAATTGGGCCCAATTGATCACGAACCACTGGCGTTGGCAAATCATCCTGTCCCAAATGAACCCCATCGGCCTGCACAGCCATGGCAATATCGACGTGATCATTGACCACAAATTGTACATCTTCACCACGTAAAGCGCCCGCAATCTGTTGACACGCTACATAAATTTCTGATTTCTCACACGATTTGGCACGATACTGAACAATGGGGACATACGGTTTTTTTGCCATGGCAATCAGATGATCTGGATTATCCGAAATAACATAAATTCCCGGCCCGTTTATGGGGTCTCGTTTAAATATGGCCCAAATACGTCCTTCCAAGTCGTAAATATCGTATCGAATTTGGGTAAAAACAGGATCATCTGACGCTTCTTCTAAACACCGACAAGCTTCAGTCGCCCGTTTAATATTCGCCGTTATTAGTTCGTCCCAATCGTGTCGTTTTGGAACCGTTGATTTTGCACGGACATCGGTCCCTAAATGCCGCGCATTAACTAGATCTCCATAATTCAATCCCCGATACGCTGTTTTTATGCGATTTCGAATGCCTTTACACTCATCAACCAATGCTTCATGAGAAAATTCAAATCGCAATACATCTTCCACCACTCGAAGCCCCTCCGCTAATCGAGATAAGTTCGCATCAATCAGTCGTTTGAATACCGTCATACCCTGTGAGTCTAACGATTTTTCCATTGAACGTCTATTGTGCGGTTATTAAAAAATGCTATTATCTAATCAAATAAATACTCCCTTACGATATAAATGGAATATAAATACTGACGTTATCATCATTCACCTGAGACCGAATATTCCCTAAATCAACCCCGATCGGCAAATCAATATGTTGGGAACATCGCCGTTTTAAACCCACGACAGATGCTGAGCCATCCGTGCTTAAAAACTGAAGATCAACATTAGCAAACAATATCAATTGATTATCTTCAACTTGAATTTGCATTGAATTTGAATCGCACAATTGCGTATTGACTTGAACCGTGACGGAATCAAGATCTGATGAATCAATATGATAACTAAGTGGGGCATAATCGGGAGACGATGTGCTCAATAATTGCATCATACTGGTTAAATCCAGTGGTACAATAGCCTGCGATAAGTCGGTTTGAATCATGTTATTCCTCCAAAAAATATAATCTACGTCTTAGTATATGATTTTTTTATGCCAAGCCATGGCGCCAACAGTGTTCATTTATTGATCGATTTAGATTATAATTTAATGTAACAACACCAATACAATCACTGAAGTGTCCAATAAAAAGACAGTTCATTATGGAGACCTAAATGTTTAAACCTATGTTTCGTATCGTCATGATTGTTGCCTTAAGCTTATTGGTTGTATGGTGGCTAAACACCCCTCTTATGACCACAAAAAAAGATACTCGCCCCCTTATTGTTGTGACAACCCCCATACTTAAAGATTTAACGCATGCCTTACTAGGCTCTGATGCTCGGGTGACGGCCCTACAACCGGCCCCTCCCACCAATGCCAAACAGGTCATTGAATCTGCCGATCTAATCATTATGCACGGAACAAGTTTGGATGGCCCTTATATCAACTTGAAAAAACAAACCAAAAAAGCGCCGCACCTTATTCGTATAACGGATATCCCTGAATTACCAGCCGATACCCCTTATTATTGGATGGCGATTGATATCTGGATGAAACAAACTCATTACATGCACCACCAATTAAAAGCCATCTTCCCCAACCAACGGTCCGAAATCAACTACCGAAACACAACATATTTAGCGGCCCTACAAACCCGATATCAGACCATGCGACAACAACTTCGCTCATCCCATGTTAACCGCCCCCCCATTGCAACAACCCACCCATCATTCATCCCATTTTTGGCCCCATTCAATTTAAAATCAATGGTTATTTCATTAACATCGAATACTCAAAATAATCGCGAGAACATTATCACCGAATTAAAAGCGCAAAACATATCGATGATTCACCCCAACCACAACATTCCAAGTCCAGGACTTGATGCATTGGTTCGAGATGCCCTGGCCCAAGGGGTTGTGCTCACCATTGCTCCGCCAGTGATGGTTCAGTTATCAGATTCTGGAGTCCCTCCCGATGGCGAAGGCATCCTCCGTTTAATGGATGCTAATTTCAATGCCCTCTCAAGCTATTGACAAATTTTAAAAAAAGAACGATAATTTTGATCAAAATATAGAAGTTTGTTATGTAAAAAGGAGATTATAATGATGAGTAAAAAAAATATATGTATTGGTTTGTTAGGTATACTGCTATCGTCCGGTGTTATGGCCGATGCATTGGTATCCATTTCCGGAAATGCCCTTTCAGGTATCAGTATGATTAAGCAAAAAAAAGGACAATCGTTTCGAGGTCAGTTTGAGTCCGCAGCCAATATTACTATAGGCCTAAAATACACTGAAGAAATCGATGCCGACTTTGATTTAGCATTGGGCAATGAAAAAAATGCACTGGGATTTGAAAATGGTGTCGGGTTTGCCCGATATCGATTAAATTATCGACCGAACGCTATTTCTCACACGTCATTCACATTGGGATCAACGGTTGTTCCCTTTGGTCAGTTTGCGGAAAGCCAAACACGAAATGCGGCCATTTCCAGTCCATTTATGGCCAATGATTTAGGGTACACCCTTTTTGCATTAAATAACCCTTTAAACCGGTTTCAAAGCAATGGTGTTAAAACAACATCCATCACCCCCTATGGTACGGTAAATGCGATGGTATTCAATGGGACCGATGGTAGTGACACGAACACGGACAAAGGCATGGGTTTAGCCCTTCGCTATATGGTAGATAGTGAGAACAAAGAAGTGCAATCTATCATTGGTGATTCCATTAAAGATACCACCGTTGGGGTATCCTTTTTAAGTTCAAACGACCATGGCAATGCCGATGGTATTAATGCCAATATTTTAGCTGTCATGTTAGACCTTAAAACAGTTTATGAAGGTATTGAATTTGGTAGTTACTTTTCTAAAATTAACTTAGATGACCGCGACAGCTCCACAAAAGATGGTGTCACAGCTTTCATGATTTATGCCTCAAAAACATTGTCCGGTTACTTCAAACATGGGTATACCATCGCCGGACGTTATTCGATTACTCAACCCGATGAATATAATGGGTCTGGCACAGGAATTACCGCACTACTGCCAAATCTTGGCCTTTCAAACAAAAATGTTAGTGATGCTGATTCAACACGACTTCAGCTATCTGGTATTTTGCATGTGAATGACGATATTAATATTCATAATGAGTTAATTTTAGATATATACGGTAAAAATTTAACCGATTATAACAACACTGGATTGCTATCTTACGTTTCCTTAACATTCTAATTATTTCTTACTTTAAAAATGAATTAAACGGCCCGCTACACGCGGGCCATTTTTTTATATACACACATTAATAAACAACGTTAGAACCATACTATGTATTGATAAAAATATATATATGTATGAAAATAATGACTATGTCTGACAACCAATTTTCGAATGTCTACCAACCCCAAGATTGGGAAGACGCGTTGTATAACGAATGGGAAGTCGGTGGCGACTTTTCACCCGTGGGTACAGGTCCCGCATTTTCAATGGTAAGCCCCCCACCCAATATCACTGGAGAGCTTCATATGGGACATGCATTAAATGTCACCATTCAAGATATTATTGCACGATTTAAACGATTGAATGGCTACCGTGTATTGTGGATTCCTGGGACAGATCATGCCGGCATTGCCACTCAAAATGTGGTGGACGCGACCCTTCAAAAAGAAGGCAAATCCGCCAGTACCATTGGTCGTCAACCATTTCTTAAAAAGGTGTGGGAATGGAAAGATACTTACGGCCATCGGATCACCCATCAAATTCGCCGATTAGGGGCCAGTGTGGACTGGCATTATGAACGATTTACCATGGATGAAGGATGCCAACAGGCCGTCACCAACCATTTTGTAAACTTATATAAAAAAGGACTGATTTACCAGGGTGAATACATTGTTAATTGGTGCCCCAAAAATAAAACGGCCCTCAGCGATATCGAAGTTGAATATAAAGAAGTCGATGGGCATCTGTGGCATATTCGTTATCCATTAACAAATGACCCTAGCCGTCATATTTGTGTGGCCACAACTCGCCCTGAAACCATTTTTGGTGATACTGGAGTGGCTGTTCATCCAGATGATACACGCTACACGGATTTTATTGGTCAAACAGTCACACTCCCCTACATTAATCGTAAAATACCAATCGTGGCCGATGCTCATGTGGATCCTACCTTTGGCTCGGGTGCCGTGAAGGTCACCCCGGCGCATGATCCGAATGACTTTGAAATTGGAAAGCGACATGGCCTCGAACGATTACTCGTTATGGATGAATCCGCGACCATGAATGACCACGTGCCTCCCGAATATCGGGGGTTATCTCGCTATGATTGCCGAGATCTCCTTGTCAAAAACCTAAAAAATGATGGGCACCTTACTCAGGTAACGCCTCATACGCATAATGTTGGGACCAATACACGCAGTGGGGAAATCATTGAGCCTTATTTATCGAAACAATGGTTTATTGATATGAAGGGACTCACCGCCCCCGCCATTAATGCGGTCATGGATAATACGGTGACATTTGTGCCCGATCGATGGAAGAAGCTGTATTTTGAATGGATGAACAATATTCGCGACTGGTGCATTTCCCGCCAAATTTGGTGGGGCCATACGATTCCCGTGTGGTACTGCCAATCCACAAATAATTGTGCGCCCATTGTCCAAACAACACCCCCCACGACCTGCCCTCAGTGTAGTCATACCGTACTTGTTCAGGACCCCGATGTTTTAGATACATGGTTCTCATCGGCACTTTGGCCATTTTCAACCATGGGCTGGCCCAATCAAACGGACTTACTTGCTAATTATTACCCCACATCTCTATTGGTCACAGGATACGATATTTTAACATTCTGGGTATCTCGAATGATCACCATGGGGCTCTTTAATATGAAAGACGTCCCTTTTAAAGATGTTTATATTCATGGGTTGGTCCGTGATATCCATGGCAAAAAAATGAGCAAATCCGTTGGAAACGTCATTAACCCACTTACCATTATCGATGAACATGGGGCCGATGCACTTCGCTTTGGACTGGCTAGTTTGTGTACAAAAGGTGGCCAAGACATTAAGTTATCTATGGAAAAAATTCAAGCCAGCCGCAATTTCACAAATAAAATTTGGAATTTTGCACGGTTCTTGGAGATGTGTTTAAGCGATGCCTCCGCACCTATTAACCCGTGTCAATGTCCCACACCTACCACCCCCATAGATGCATGGATATTGGACCGATTAAATCAAACCATTGAAACCGTTACACATCAATTAAATGATTATAATTTTGCCGCCGCAGCTGACGAATTATGGGAATTTACATGGAATCAATGTTGCGACTGGTACGTTGAAGGGATTAAGTTGCACCGATCCGAATCACGGGCCGTATTAACCTATGTTTGTTTTAATATTTTAATTTTATTGCACCCCATATTGCCATTTGTCACTGAGGCCATTTGGAAAACATTATCCAAGCATCCTCAAATTTTAGAAGATCATCTAATGGACACCATTCAACACGCCACTTGGCCCACCCCTTCGGCCCCCATTAATGTCCAACGTTTAGATCAGTTTAGTACCACATTCAATATCATTCGAGAAATTCGACATTTAATTAAAGCCGCGAATGTCAGTCCAAAGAAAAACCTTTGTGTGTACTTATCCCACCCCGATACCGCCATTCAAGACAACATGACCCACATGATCCCTTTGATAAAAAAACTAACCAAAATTACAGAGTGTGTTATTCATAGTGTCGCCCCTGTATTGGATCAAGCACATAGCCAGTCCGTTGCATCCACTATCGAAATTCAATTGATCTTACCAGATATTGATGTAAATGCAGAAAGAAACCGATTAACCCATCAGCTAACTACGCTTCAAAAACAACAGTTGTCCCTTAATAAAAAATTAAGCAACCCCACTTTTTTGGAAAAAGCGCCGGTTGAGGTTGTTCAGAAGGTACAAGGCACATTCGATACCTTATCATCAGAAATTCAAACCATTGAGCAGCAGATTGCCACACTCTCTTAACGCCGCCATGAATACCACCACACGTGATGCGTTGCAACAAAAAATAGCCCGTCGAGGCATTCACTATTCTCTGGACCGATTAATGCCAGCACTCGCCAAACTAAATCATCCCGAAATGTCACTACCCCCGGTTATCCACATTGCCGGGACCAATGGCAAAGGCTCCGTGGCCCATTACATCACCGAACTTTTAATGCACCATAACCGCCAAGTCATTACATATACATCCCCACATATTCATTCATACACCGAACGATTCAAGATCAATGGGACCCCCATAAACGAAGCGGACTTCACCGCATTATTTGAGACCATCGCCCCCGCGGATGCAAATAATGAATTAAGCGAATATGAATGCCTAACGTTAATGGCATTCGTGTTCGCCAACAATGAATCCCCCGATGCACTGGTTCTTGAAACAGGGTTGGGTGGACGGCTGGATGCCACCAATGTGGTGCCATCATCCTTGGCGGTTATTACCGATTTGGGATTGGATCATACCGATATATTAGGGCCGGCCATTACGGATATTGCCAACGAAAAAGCGGGCATCATTAAACCCAATAGCCACGTCATCACCCATTTAGACCATCCATTGCACGCCACAGAAATCATTAAAGAACATGCTAAAAAAAATAGTGCGACCGTGCATTGGACACCTAAAAAAACAGGGATTCATGAACGAAACCTCTCGCTTGCCATTGTTACTGTATCCCAATTTTTGGACCTTCCGGCCCGCACCATTCAACCTCATGCCGACACACTGGTTCCCCCATTGGGCCGACTCACGCCATCTATTATTCAAGATACCCCCTGCTACATTGATGTGGGGCACAATGCATCGGCTGTACAAGGAATTTTGAACACCCAACCAACCATTTCTGAATGGATCATTGGCATGCAAAAAACAAAAGACATCATGGCGGTTTTAAACCTATTAATCCAACATAAACAATCCATCAAATTATGTGAATTTGATGCAACCCTGAGCGTTTCTCAACGTGATCTTCCGGCTCACATTGCCCCTCATGTTAGCCAATGGGCTATGGGCGACCCAGTGCACCCCAACACATTATTTTTTGGGTCATTTTATTTTATTGACGCCCTCACCCCATCTATTACCCATGTCGCCCACTAAGT
>JBMTIN010000031.1:0-10438 GCA_049437345.1 Candidatus Marinamargulisbacteria bacterium | reverse complement strand
TAATCACATTTTATAGGCATCAATGATACACTGTAACCCATGAAAACATTGGCCATTGTTATTGGGACCCGTCCAGAAGGGATCAAATTGGCCCCCGTTATTCATTTGGCAAAAACCGCATTTGGGGATCAAATCACCCCCTATGTGATTACCACCGGTCAACACACCGATATATTAGATGATGTCATATCTTTTTTTGATATTACCGTTGATATGGCGTTGTCAATTCCCCGAAAACACCCGAGTTTATCGCAGTTACAATCAACAATTTTAACGTCTTTGGAATCCGTATTTATCAATCAAACACCCGATATCGTGATGGTGCAAGGCGATACAATGAGTGCCCTGTGTGGGGCATTGGCCGCGTTTTATCAACATATTCCAATTGCCTATGTGGAAGCGGGGTTACGGTCGGGAACGTTGCATGAACCCTTTCCCGAGGAAGCCAATCGTCGCATGATATCGCAACTCGCCACATGGCAATTTTCCCCAACCCCCACCGCTACCAATGCATTATTAGCTGAAGGGATAACATCCGGGGTGTTTATGGTGGGCAACACCGTTGTTGATGCGGTTCAGCATGGCCAACGCATTGGTTTTTCACACCCACGGGCTCAACACCCCTATTTAAAAAAAACACTCACAGATAAAAAAACGGTATTGGTGACCATCCATCGGCGCGAAAACTGGGGGGCGAATTTGGATTCGGTTATGGCGGGGGTTTCCCGCATCGCAGGTCGATTTAAAGATGATTTAAACATTGTATGGCTAATGCATCCGAACCCTGATCTGGTCACTCGAATCGAATCACAATTTAAGGCCGTAACCAACGTGCATTGTTACCCACCCGCCAACCATATTCAATTGTTGCATTTGATGGCCATATCCCATGTGGTTTTAACCGATTCAGGTGGTATCCAAGAAGAAGCCCCCAGTTTCAATGTGCCCGTATTGGTGGCAAGGGATGTCACCGAACGAATGGAGGGTATTGATTCGGGGTGTGCCCAGCTGGTTGGAACCGATTCAAATCGTATTTTTGATCGATTGACAACCGTATTAACCGATACGTCGGTGCATGATCGCATGGCAAACGCCAAAAACCCCTATGGTGATGGTACGGCGAGTCATCAATTATTGACGATTTTAACCCGGCCCTGATTATTTTAATTAAATGGCATCGTCAACAACAGAGCAAATAATATGGCCCACTAAAATGTGGCATTCTTGAATTCGTGGCGTGGAATTACTGGGAACTTCAATGCAAGGGCACGCCTTGGTCAACGCCCCTTTTTGATTGCCTGTGAGCCCAAATGGATGAATATTCATTTCTTTTGCTGTCGCGATGGCATTGAGCACGTTGCGACTGTTGCCACTGGTTGAAATGCCAATCAAAATATCGCCTGGGGTCCCCAAACTGGATAATTCTCTTGAAAATATGGTGTCGAATCCGTAGTCATTGCCAATGGCTGTGGTATTCGATGCATTGCACCCCAAGGCAATGGCGGGTAAGGCGTTTCGCTCTTTTATAAATCGCCCCACAAATTCAGCTGCAATATGTTGTGCATCCGCAAAGCTACCACCGTTGCCACACAATAAGATTTTATGGCCATTTTTTAACGCATTGACACATGCCGTAGAAACGTTTTCTACCATGGCTTGAAAGGCGGTATCGTTTGTTAATTGTTGATTCAGTTGGGCGGATTCATTTAAAATTGTGTTAATCATACAGACACAGTATATAAGATATTATGGACGTTTGCTATTGACGGGGGCATATTCCTGTAGTTTGAACAAAAATTATCGATAAACGTATTATGGGCCATAACTCAAGAATCAAAACATTCACTGTGCAACGTTGGCTTCCCTTAGTGGTGTTTTTAATGGTTTGTGGGGTGTCTTTTTATATTGGGCGAGTCCACTACCCGGTGATGGTATTAAATACGCAAACCATCGATATTCAACAAGATACCAATGGAGTCACTTATCTTATCGAGCGTGGTAAGCGGGCCAATGTATCGGTAATATCGGCGTCAGAATCTCGGTTATTAGCGGGCGATTATACCAACCCAGATCGTGTGGAATATAGTCACGAATTAAAAAATGGGCAACAAGTTTATAAAAAATTAAGTCTATCATATCATTTTGGTTATTGGTCATTATTGCCGGCGGTAATGGCCATCACACTATGTTGGATGACACGCGAACCTTTGACGTCATTAATGGGGGGGATTATTACCGGGGCCTTATTATTACAAAAATATAATATTACAGAGGACGTATTTGTTACCGAGTTAATGAGTAAAAATGCGGCCGGGGTTTTAATTTTATACCTATGGTTATTGGGAGCGTTGATGGGTATTTGGTCAAAGACAGGTGCGGCGCAGGCCTTTGGTCAATTAATGACCCA
This sequence comes from Candidatus Marinamargulisbacteria bacterium, assembly GCA_049437345.1. GTDB lineage: Bacteria > Margulisbacteria > Marinamargulisbacteria > UBA817 > UBA817 > UBA817. The sequence continues at coordinate 8,031 of JBMTIN010000031.1, read as the reverse complement.
AAAATGTGTGAAGGGCCCACGTTCGGCCAAGTTGGTTGCGTGGTTTTTAGGGGTGGTATTTTTTCAGGGAGGATCGGTAAGTACCGTTTTAGTGGGAACAACCGTGAAGCCAATTACCGACAAAGAACATATTAGTCATGAAGAATTGGCGTATATCGTGGATTCTACGGCTTCGCCCATTGCGTCCCAATTGGCATTTAATGCGTGGCCAGGATATGTTCAGGCCTTTATTTATGTGTCTGGGGTTTCATTTTTGGCCACCGAGGCGGATCGTGTATCGTTCTTTTTTCGGAGTGTGCCATTTTGCTTTTACGCCATTTTTGCCGTGTTACTAACATTTTTACTGGCAATCGATAAATCCCCATTTTTAGGAAGAAAAATGAGACATGCGATTCATCGATCCCGCACCACTGGCGCATTGGATCGTCCGGGAGCCAATCCCCTAACGGCGAAAGAGTTGGAAACATCTCATTGCCCGGCCAATTATCAGCCACATGTCATTGACTTCTTTTTTCCATTGGCGATCCTTATTATTTTGGCCATTGGGACATTTATTGTGTATGGAACCCCCAATATTCGATGGGCTTTTGGGGCCAGTGTTGTATCGGCGGGGTTATTGGCGATGGGGCGAGGTCTTCGTTTGCCATCGTTAATTCAAGGCATTTCTGATGGGATGAAAGGCGTGGTGATGGGATCAGTTATATTAATGCTGGCGATTACTATTGGGAGTATTTCACAACAAGCGGGTGGCGGCCATTATTTAGTGACGTTGTTAGGCGCGTCGATTCCGTATTGGTTATTGCCAATTTGTTTGCAACTATTAACCATTATCATTGCATTTTCAACCGGCACCAGTTGGGGGACCTATGCCGTGGCGTTTCCTTTAGCCATGCCATTGGCTTGGGCCGTGGCACAGGGGGCCGATTTGGCGCATCCCATGTTATTTATGACCATTTGTTTTGCTTCAGTAATGGATGGCAGTGTGTTTGGGGATCAATGTTCGCCTATTTCAGATACCACGGTACTTAGTGCCATGTGCACCGGGTGTGATTTAATGGATCACGTAAAAACTCAATTGCCACAGGCCAGTATTGCGGCGACACTAGCGGCGATTCTCTGGACAGGGATTGCGGCCATATTTTGTTGATGCATTGATAGTGGCCAACCACCTTAGAAACAGTGACTGAACTGATCACTATTTCGCGACGGGCGTAATATGGTATATTGGTACCACTAATTCGTATTGCTTGGAGGCAGATATGTCAGATCGTATATATTCAAAAAAAGTTGTCGATGGTGCCGATCGTGCGCCGTCGCGAGCCATGTTACGTGCGGTGGGGTTTGAAACCGATGATTTTGACAAGCCTCAGGTAGGCGTAGCATCTACCTGGAGTATGGTGACGCCTTGCAACATGCATATTCATGATTTAGCGAAGCAGGCGGAAGAGGGCATTAATCAATCCGGTGGGAAAGCCATTATTTTTAATACCATCACAATTTCAGATGGTATTTCAATGGGAACCGAAGGCATGAAGTATTCCCTGGTATCTCGGGAAGTCATTGCCGATTCTATTGAAACGGTGGTGGGGTGCCAAGGCTTTGATGGGTTGGTAGCCATTGGGGGATGCGATAAAAATATGCCGGCATGTGTTATGGGAATGATTCGATTAAATCGGCCCAGTGTATTTGTGTATGGCGGGACGATTTTACCGGGGTGCCACAATAAAAAAGATGTGGATATTGTATCCGTATTTGAAGCCGTTGGTGCTCATGCAAATCAAACGATTGACGATGCTGAACTGACCAATATTGAATCTTGTGCGATTCCAGGCCCAGGGTCTTGTGGGGGGATGTATACGGCCAATACCATGGCATCGGCCATTGAAGCTTTGGGATTAAGTTTGCCAAATAGTTCGGCACAAGCTGCGGTATCGCCTGAAAAACAAGCGGATTGTTTGGCGGCAGGAAAGGCCGTACTCCATTTAATTGATCAAGATATTAAACCATTGGATATTTTAACCAAGGCATCGTTTGAAAATGCGATTACGGTATTAACGGCACTTGGTGGGTCCACCAATGCGGTGCTTCATATTATTGCGATAGCCAAAACCGCCGGTATCGATGTGACCATGGATGATTTTACCCGAATTGCTAAACGTACGCCTGTATTGGCCGATTTAAAACCCAGCGGGAAATATACCATGTCTCGGTTGGTTGACATTGGTGGGGTTACCCCTTTAATTAAACGATTATTGGCCCAGGGTTTAATTCATGGGGATGCGCAAACGGTGACCGGCAAAACGATGGCGGAGAACATGGCCGATGTGGCGGATTATCCCGATGATCAGGATATTATTCGGTCATTTGATAACCCGATTAAGGCTACCGGTCATTTGGTCATGTGTTATGGTAATGTGGCCCCCGATGGTGCCGTGGCTAAAATTAGTGGGAAAGAGGGCGTATCTTTTACGGGTAAGGCAAGGGTATTTGACTCAGAAGAAGCCGCATTAACAGCCATTTTAGATGGAAATATTCAAAAAGGGGATGTGATTGTTATTCGTTATGAAGGGCCCAAAGGTGGCCCGGGCATGCGTGAAATGTTATCCCCCACATCGGCGGTGATGGGAAAAGGGCTTGGAAATGATGTGGCATTAATTACCGATGGCCGATTTTCAGGTGGAACCCATGGGTTTGTGGTCGGGCATGTTACACCAGAAGCATATGACGGTGGGGTCATTGCCTTAATTTACGATGGTGATGATATTACCATTGATGCTGAAAATGCACAGGTAAATGTCGATGTAAGTGACGATGAACTGAATCAACGACTTGCTAAATGGCAAAAGCCAACCCCCAATTATACAAGCGGCGTATTGGCAAAGTACGCGGCATTGGTGAGCACGGCGTCCGAAGGGGCGACAACGGATCAAGATTTATCAATGCGTTAATCGTGAAATTATGGGGGGGTATATGACGATATTCATTATAAAAATGAGCGGAGGTGTCATATGTTTCAAGTATTTGATAAAACGGAATTTAATGATTATTTGTTTTTATCCCGATTACAGGATGACGGGTTTAATGCGTATAGCCTCGGTGGTGAAAGCTATGCGGACTTTTTTCACGGTGAAGTTATTGCGTTTAAGCATGGCGGTTACCAATTATTGGGACAATCAAATGCAATATTAACGTGTGATGCCAATATTTTTTTAAAAACCATCTTGGACGTCGAAGCACGATTTAAGTATCGGTTATTCGGTTAATCAATTTAGAAGGGGGCCACATATTATGCCAACATATACCTATCGGTGTGAATCATGTTGTACGGTAACGGAAGCGGTTCAGTCGATGCAAGACCCGCCATTAACCCACTGTTTAAAATGCAACGGGCCGTCACATCGAATTATTTCCGGAGATATTAGTATTCAATTTAAAGGATCGGGTTTTTATTGCAACGATAAATAATGGATTCATATTCATAAAGTTAAAATGATATAATCTGAAATGTGATCATTAAAAAAAAGCTGTTGTCATTACTAAATACAACGACCCCTATTATTATGGGGATTGTCAATTTGACCGATGATTCATTTTACGACGGTGGATATTCATTTCATGCTCTTGAGTCTCAGGTGGCCGATTACGTGGCTCATGGTGTGGATATTATTGACATTGGCGCGGAATCATCTCGGCCTGGCGCTCAACCAATATCGTCAGATATTGAAATTCAGCGAATTGAGACGGGGCTTAAATGTGTCAAAAAGTACCCATCCGTTATTGTTTCAGTGGACACCTATAAACCCAATGTCGCGGAGTTTGCATTGGCACACGGCGCGCATATAATCAATGATATTACCGGCGGTGAATCACCCGCATTATTGGCAACTGTTGCGGCATACGACGCGGGGTTGGTGCTTATGCATAAACAAGGGTCTCCCGAAACCATGCAGAACGCACCATCTTACAATGATCCCGTTGCGGATATTAAATTATATTTATCGCGGCAGGTAGCCTTGGCAAAAAATGCAGGGGTGAACACTATTATTATTGATCCGGGGATTGGTTTTGGAAAAACCTTAAGGCATAATTTAGCCATCTTAACACAATTAGAATCCTTTCAAACTTTAGGTTGTCCTGTTCTTATTGGCACATCCAATAAATCATTTATTGGTGATTTAACGGGGGCATCGGTGGATGATCGATTGCCGGGTTCGATTGCGTCGGTTTTAATGGCATATCAGAAGGGGGTTCGGTTATTTCGTGTTCATCATGTGAAGGAAACCATCCAGGCATTGGATGTGTTTCGGGCATTGAGATGAACACTGTATATTTGGGATTGGGGTCAAACTTAGGGCAACGAGATACTCATATTGAGCGTGCATTGGATCAACTAAGCGCGCATGACGATATTATTATCCAACAGTTGGCCGCGCGCTACGAGACCGTTGCTATTGCCAGTTATCAGCAGCCAAATTATTTAAATACGGCCGTAAAAATTATCACCGTCTTAACGCCGCTTGAGTTATTGGATGTAACGGAGGCCATTGAATTGGCCATGGGGCGAACATCCAAAGGGATGGGCGATCCTCGGGTCATTGATATTGATATTTTATTTTATAATGATCAGGTATTGTCTCATGATCGTCTTATGATTCCTCATCCATTGGCGCACGAGCGGTTATTTGTCTTAAATCCCTTGCATGATATTGCGCCGGATTTGGTGCACCCTATGTTGAATATGACAATATCAGAACTTCGGAGTCAGTTGGATGGGTACTAAGTATACTTCAACAATAACGGTAGCCTCTATTGATGATCTTGATATTGTGTCAATGGCATTGATACCGCATCTAACCGCGCCTTTTATTATTGGATTAAATGGTGCCATGGGGAGTGGTAAAACTACATTTGTTCGTCAATTCAGTGCTGTTTTAGGGTCTAATGACTGGGTTAATTCACCGACGTATGCCATCATTCAGCGATATCAGGCCCCCCCATTGAACCTATTGCATATTGATTTGTATCGAACGACCAGTGATTATGAGATTGATCAATTGGCGATTCCATCATTGGTTCAAGATAACACCATTGTGCTGATGGAGTGGGCGGACAAAGCATCTGATATTATTCAAGATATAACCCTTGATTTTACAATTATGAATGAGTCAACGCGTCAGATTACTGTGTCGTCAAATAACCACGATTGGGTTGGCCAATTAAATAATACAAATACCCACTAACTCCGGCCCAAAAAAATTTGTGGTTAAACTGCCTACCGATTTTAATGATACTTTAATGGTCGGGCATTTTGATTTAATTTGATTTCTGATTTTAATGGCTTCACGAAATACGCCACGGTATTCAATACAAATACGGTTGATTTTTTGACTTTTGGATTCAATGATATCGTTGACAGCCGCCATTAAACTAACAAATGCGGCTTCTTTCGTATGTGAAACACTCACAATCGTGAATGTTCGATCCAGTTCAATAACCGGAATAAAATGGAATAAACGCATTTGAACTTTTTTTTGGGTATCGGCCAGATCCATAGCCCATTGATGATTTTTAACAAAGTCAAATTCTAATGGGCATACCCAGTGGCGATAATTTTTGACCAGTTGATGGGTTAATTGATTGACTTCTAATGGCGAGAAATTATTTTGAATGGCATCCACCAGTTCGTAGATCATGAGACCTAAGCCCACGCCATTGGCATTGGTATTAAATACATTGATTTCAAGATCCTCAATATTCTGACGATCAATCTGTTGTTTTGCTTCAATGGCGGAACGGTATGTTTTCTTTAGATTGGGGTTTAAGTGCAATGAAATAATATAATGGTACCCATCTTCATATAGTGATTTATAGGTTTCATAAATGGCATATTGAGATTGATCGCCGACATTAACTTTTCGAATATAATCCACGGGATCAATTTCTCGAAGTGCGGCGACATTGTCAGTAACAATTGCCAGTTGATAGGTGTTTTGATGGGTGTTACTTAATCGACCCATTTGGACCATGAATTGTGCTGCAACGGATGAAATAATAAATAAAGGCTGAATATTAGCAATTTGAATAACGGCCGATATAAAGGGATTCGTGTGTCGTTTGGTTTGCGATTGATTTAATGTGCCGAAGGCTTTTGCATGCCCCACAATGCGGTCATCTTTATGCAATTCAATGTCGGCCGTAACCCCATTTTGAGGGGTCTTTTCAAGCCGAATGGATTTGTCTTTTGTTTGCACCGTATCTTTTTCAAAAATCAGATCATCAAGGCCATCCAGTCCAGGTATTTGCATCATATTGGATGCCCCCAAAATACTGGTATTAACGGAATTGGGTACCGATGTTGGTGCCATTTCTCGGGTGTTAATAGGCGGATCCATCGATAGAGTTTGCGTCGCATCCAATTGATTAATGCCCTGTAAAATGGTTTGAATGGTTTGTTTAATGGCGGGGTCGGTTCGGACGGATTGAGATAATAGTTGTTGCAATGCTTTGCTATAAATTTCTCGATTTGGACTATCTTTTACGACTTTATCGAGTCGTTGCATTAGCTGGTTTAAGAACGAAATATCAATGCCAACATCGCCCCCACCTAATTCTCTACCGATAACCCCGAGCAATTCCTGTATCACCGCATCTAAAATTGAATTATTTAAATTCAGGAGCATATTAACCATTGCATTATTAAATTCAGGGAGTTTTTGCCCACTTAACAGAGATGTTAATTGCCGGGCTTCACTGGTATTTAATTGACCATTATTTTTAATTTGTTGTGTTTGCAGTGCCTGAAATTCAGTCAAAGAGGCCAATTTGACGGTTTGAGCATCATTGTTGGTCGATGCGGCACTTTGATTGGGCACTTTTCCGGAGCCTAATTCATTGATCTCTTGATTAAACATGGCATTAAATTCAGGCATACTGCTTACTAGTATAATACGGACGCGGTTGAAATATAAGAACGTAATGGTTGGTACTAGTGCATTAGTTGGTTAAAGAGCGTTGCTCCTGCGCTGTTGGGGGTCATTTCTTTTTTTGTCATTTTTTTTCCTAATTCCACTCCGGGCTGGTCAAAGGTATTAATATGGTGCAAAAAACCTTCGAACATAATTCGGTTTTCAATGACGCCAACTAAATACCCCAATGCTTCCGGCGACCGATGATTCAGTAATGTAATGCACGATGGGCGGTTTCCTGAAAAATAGTGATGCGGGGTATGACTTTGTTGGCCATGGTGCAATGCCAAACTTTGCCCAATAATTTGCTGTAAAATATGGGTTTGATTGGGGGTTTTGGGAGAGGTCATGAAAAATTCAACGGGAATAATTGGGGTTCCTTGGTGCAATTGCTGAAAAAATGTGTGCTGGGCATCGGGACCAATACCATGCATTAGAATAGGCGCATGTTGATTTAATGAGGGTTGATTATGAATAGTACTGCCTTTTCCCAAACTTTCACAAATTAACTGAATCAAAAAGGGCGCAAATTTTACCAAGGCTTCACCGTAAGGTACAATGGCGTGACCGGCGTATGTTTGTTGTTGATAAAATCGTATCATGGCTTGTCGTAATGCAATATTTTCCGACACTGATTGCGCGTGTTTATCGGCACATCGCGCGCCTTGAAGTATGGCCGGAATAACGGATGGTCCAAAACATAATCCGAGTGTTATCAATCCCACTGGACTGGTGGTTGAAAATCGGCCACCCACACCCGAGTCAAATAACACCAACTGTCGGTAATGGTTGGGGGTAAGATTTGCGGCTGAGGTAGTAATAGACACGCATTGATGTCGTAGAAAATCAGCCGTTGAGTGGGGCTGTTTTTGAGCAATGGTATCCAGTATTTTTTGTATTTCAATGGTTTTTCCAGATTTTGATACAATTACAAATAGCGTGCGTTCAATATCAATCCCTTTTAGTTTGGCATTAATATGATCCTCATCGTGGCTTGAAATGAAAATGCCGCATCGCTGTTGTGGCGTATTCCATGTGGATAAACTATGATAAATGCATTCTGGTC
>JBMTIN010000030.1:0-10507 GCA_049437345.1 Candidatus Marinamargulisbacteria bacterium | reverse complement strand
CTTATATTTTTCTTTACTCCCATCCACTACCATCCTTAATATACTTTTTATCTCTTTCTCTTTTTCACCTAATTCACTTATTTCTTTTCCTTCTATTCTCCCTTTCCCCATTTTTAATATTAAGTATAGACTCAACTTTTCTTCCCTACTTACCCCTTCTTTTCTTTTATTATTTACTACATCCCTTATTTCCTCTACCACGTTTAGTATTTTAACTGCGTCTCTTTGTACTCTTTCTTTTTCTTCTCCATTCACCCATACCTCATTCAATACATCTTTACTTGCCACTATATAATCACCCATGTTCTCATTGTTCTTTAGTTTTTCCCATACCATCCCTTCATTATTTTCGTTTTCTATTTCTATCCCTTCAATTACTTTTGTAACAATTCCACCTCGCCACCTTCTATCATTTTTATATATATTTCCCAATATTTCTACGATTTGATCGTTCTCCCCCTCGCCACTTTCTTTCCCTAACTGATATCTTATTATTTCATCCAAATCACCATCTTCTCCCTCATTACCCATTATCTTTTCTATGTTTGTCAAAAACCTCACTATCCCATTTGCAACATTATTTTTACTTATTGACCCCATTATACTTCTATTTTCATCCTCATTATTTACCACAGCTTTCAATATATTTATGTTCACTTTACTCCCACTGCTAATTGTATCGTCGAATTTATTGTTTACTTCCACAATTTTGTCTTTCAATTCATACCTTTCACTTATATATGTATATATATCCCCATCCCCTATATATTTTTTCAATTCATTTTTACTCCTACCTTTTCCAACAACTTTACTTAATATTGCTTTGCATTCCTTTTCACTAACATTAACATCTCTATCTCCATCACTTAACAATTTACTCATAACCGTTTCGACATTTTTTTTATTCAAATTCACTTTATTATTTAATTCCATAATTACTCCCCTTTTATTTCAAATCCAACGCCCACCCATGCGAACGCCTTACCTAACCAATATCGATCAAATTTTTATTTTATTTAGCTATTTTTTGCCACACCCGCATTTAACGGCATTGGTTTGTTGGTGCTGATTCAATTTTGCACCATCGTTTATTCTGCCTTATACCAGGTCTACGCCCCCTCCTTTCGCCCAACCCCACCACCGTCTGTGATACGTGCGAATGTCAGCTTGGCTAACACCTTGCTCATAAAGCCCGCGGACCCGTGTCACATACCGTGCATAGGTGGCTTTGGCTACTCTGATCCCTTTGGTGGGGTGCAATTCATACCCACAAAAAGTCAGCCACGTGGCCACTTTTCCTATGGTTGTTTTTTGGGGGTGCATCCGCATCCCAAGCTCACTCAGTATGCCATGCGTGGCACGCACCACCCGACGCAATACCCACCGTTGATCACAAAAAAATATAAAGTCGTCCATATACCGCACCACCTGTCCCCGATGCCGTTCGGCATAGTTACTCAGCACTCTATCCAACTTCCGCAAGTATAACGCACCCAATAATGGCGATAACGGGCTCCCCTTGCATAGCCCCTTTGTTACCAGCGTCAACTGCCCCCCGTCATCCACCAATGGGGTTAATAATTGCTTTAATAATCCACATAAGAATGGTGACACCCCCGCCCTTTGGCATTGGTCTATCACTATATTATGATCCACATTTTCGTAAAACGAGTCCACATCACTCTTCATTACATATTTATATTCTCGACACCCGTCTTGGGCCTGTCTCACGGCTTCCTTTAGCCCCCCACGCCCCGCCACATGCACACATATGGGCGACACCATGGCGGTTACCACCGGTTTTATCATGGCCAACACCGCTCGGGCCACTACTTGATCCACACCTGAAAGATACCTTATTGGGTACTTATTAATGCGTACCAACCGGGCCGGTTCCATCCGATACGTACCGGCTAATAATCGATTCACCAACCCATGAATTTTTTTGGGCCAATTAAATGCGGTCGACCATATGTCGTTATTGTGCCACGTAAATCGTCGGGCATGACGCACCTCCCAAAATGAGTCCATCACTACCTTAACCCATTCGCACACAGATCCTTGGGCCTGAGTATTATCAGATTTATCCACCGCGATTTCACCGATCACTTGGCCCCTCCTTTACCGTTCACATATCTTCTATACCCACTATTTTTAAATCATAAACCTAAACGCCCCCATTAATCGGTGAGTAAAAAGTGGTAAAAATCATAACATCCTCCGATTCTTTACCATTTTAATGGCGGCGTTTGAAATTGTAACAAATATCACCTACCATCATTGATTATGCCCCCCATCATTATTGGTATTATTTTAATACTTAATCAGGTACTATTGGCCATTGAGTTGCCCATTTTATCGGGCACGGCCATTCACCATCCGGTCGTGGCACGCCATGGCATGGTGGCCAGCCAAGAACATCATGCCACCAATGTGGGGCTAGCCATCTTAAAAAAAGGTGGCAATGCCGTGGATGCGGCCGTAGCCATGGGATTTGCCTTGGCCGTTACCCACCCGCAAGCCGGGAATTTGGGCGGCGGTGGGTTTATGATCATCCATATGGCCACCCCCCAACAAACCATCGCATTGGACTTTCGTGAAACCGCCCCCGCCACGGCCCATCGCAACATGTTCCTAAACCCAAGTGGCAATGTCGATACCACTCAATCTCGGTTTTCTTCCCTTGCCAGTGGGGTCCCCGGCACCGTTCATGGGCTGCTAACGGCATTAACCACCCATGGCACCATGCCTCGATCCACCGTGCTGTCTCCGGCCATTCACTTGGCAAAACAAGGATTTTTGGTATCGCCCACATTGGCCCACTCATTAAAACGAGCCCAACCCAGACTCATGAAGGACCCGTATATTTCAACCATTTTTTACCCTCATGGCCAACCGTATCGTGCGGGGGATCGATTGATTCAAAAAGATTTATCGGCCACACTCACGCATATTTTACACCGTGGTATTCAGGGGTTTTACGACGGTCCCAATGCTCAAAAATGGCATGATTTTATGAAACGCCACGGCGGGGCCATCACCCCATCCGACCTTAAAAACTACACATCGGTCTTTCGACAACCCATTCAAATCATGTACCGTGGGCATGCCATCTATAGCATGCCACCCCCCAGTTCTGGGGGCATTATTATGGGGCAACTGTTACAGCTCATGGCCCCCTACCCATTACGTGCCTGGGGACACAATAGTGCCAAAACCATGCATGTGATGACCGAAGCCATGCAACAAGTGTATGCCGATCGTGCAGAATGGTTGGGCGATACCGATCATGTGGATGTACCGGTAAATGAATTGTTATCTCCGTCGTATCTGGCGCACCGTCAAAAGAATATATCGTTAACACGCCATACCCCCAGCCAAAAAACCACCCATGGCACCCCCAATGAAAGCGATGAAACCACCCACTACAGTGTGGTCGACCGCTGGGGAAACGCCGTATCGGTGACCACCACACTCAATTTTAGTTATGGGTCAGGTCGAGCGATTCCTGGCACCGGCGTATTATTAAATAACCAAATGGACGATTTTTCCGCCAAACCCGGCGTACCCAACGCTTATGGACTCATTGGCACCACTCGCAATGCCATTGCCCCCCATAAACGCATGCTCAGTTCCATGACCCCCACCATTGTATTAAAAGACAATCAGGTATTCTTGGTCACCGGCTCCCCCGGAGGCAGCCGCATTATTACCACCGTCACACAAATTATTAGCCATGTTATTGATCATAATATGACCATTGCCGAAGCCACCGCCGCCCCCCGGTTTCATCATCAGTGGTGGCCCGATGAATTGCGCATTGAACCGGGGTTTTCTAACGACACCCTCAATATATTACGCAACATGGGGCATACCATTGTGGTAAAACCCGTCATGGGGTCCACACAAAGCATTTTAAAACAAAATGGCTGGCTGTATGGCGCATCGGATCCTCGCACACCGTCGGGACAAACCCGCGGCTACTAAAATAAGGGGGGCTGTGTCCCGGTAAATAACTTGGCGGCTTTCACAAACCCATAAAATAAAGGGTTTGGGGCCAATGGCCGTGACTTAAATTCAGGGTGAAACTGACACGCCAAAAAATACGGGTGCGTGGGCAATTCAATCACCTCCACCAACTGATTGTCAGGGCAAATGCCCGAAAATACCAAGCCCTTTTCTTCGAAGGGGGCTTTGTACGCATTATTAAATTCATATCGATGCCGATGCCGTTCATAAATCACGTCATCGTTATATAGCGTGTGCAATATACTGCCCGGCAGAACCTGGCAAGGATACTGCCCCAATCGCATGGTCCCGCCCTTATTGACCACGTCTTCTTGGGTGTCCATTAAATGAATCACCGGATGCTCCGTTGTGGGGTCAAACTCAATGCTCATGGCATTCGATAACCCACACACATGTTGCGCAAAATCAATGGCCGCCACTTGCATGCCCAAACAAAGCCCCAAATACGGAATATGTTGCTCTCTTGCATATTTGGCCGCCTGAACCTTCCCCTGAATCCCACGTTCTCCAAACCCACCGGGAATTAATACGCCGTCCACGTCATTTAAATGATCCGCCACCGTATCGGCCCGTAAATCCTCTGAATTGACCCACTTGACGGTAATATTGGCGTTAATATTGGTGCCGGCATGGCGCAACGATTCCACCACACTCAAATAACAATCCGATAAGTTTGTATACTTGCCCACAATGGCAATATTGACCGTAATGTTGGTGGGGTCATGCATGTTCTGAACAAATCGCTTCCATTCTTCCAAATCACTTTTAGATTCCGTTAAGCCCAATTTTTTACAGATCACACGGTCCATGCCCTGTTGCTCTAAAATAAGGGGGACATCGTAAATACTTTTGGCATTATGCGCCGCAATCACCGCATCCGCTCTTACATCACAAAACATGGCCACTTTTCGTTTAATGTCTTTATCCAGTGGTAAATGCGATCGGCACAAAATAATATCGGGCTGAATCCCAATGGCTCTCAATTCTTTGGTTGAATGCTGCGTGGGTTTTGTCTTAAATTCCCCCGAACTTTCTAAATACGGCACCAAGGTTAAATGGACATGCACACAGTCATCCTCGTGTTCATATTGAAACTGACGAATGGCCTCAATAAACGGTAAACTTTCAATATCTCCCACGGTGCCCCCAATTTCAGTAATCACAATATCCGCCGGATCCTCGGCCAATGAATGGGTAATCCGAGATTTGATTTCATTGGTAATATGCGGAACAATCTGTACCGTGGCCCCCAAATAATCCCCTTTTCGTTCTTTATTTAATACATCCCAATACACCATGCCCGATGTAATATTATTGGCACGACTCAAACTTTTATCAATAAATCGTTCATAATGCCCCAAGTCCAAATCGGTTTCGCACCCGTCATCGGTGACAAACACTTCCCCATGCTGATACGGGCTCATGGTGCCAGGATCCACGTTTAAATAGGGATCAAACTTTTGAATGGTGACATTGTATCCCTGATGTTTTAACAATACGCCCAACGAAGCCGCGGCAATACCCTTGCCTAACGAAGACACCACCCCACCTGTAAAAAATATGTATTTTGTCTTTGGCACGATTTATTATACGTGACGGTCCAAAATATTGACAATACACAAGGGTATTTATTTCCGAAATAATCGCGTCAATCGCACCGATGTCTTGGCATTCATAATCATGTCATGAAACACCGTCATGTCCCCCACCACAAATAAATGCGTTTTGGCCCGTGTTACGGCCGTATATAATACATCCATACTCATAAAAAACCCCCATTGTTTAACTATGGGCAAAATAATAATGGGCGCTTCGGACCCCTGAAACTTATGAATGGACACCGCATATGCCAGTTGAATATCCACCATTTCGCTGGGCTCAAACCCCACGGAATCATGTTGGAACGCAATGGTAATTTCATCGGAAGTGATGCGTTGAATATGGCCAATGTCCCCATTCATCACCCGCTTTGAATAATTATTCTTGCACTGAATCACCCGATCCCCCACCACCCAATTAGAGGGCGGCACATCCAAGGCTCGCACCCGGTGGGCTATTTTTTGGTTTAAATTTGAAATCCCAAACCGGCCTTTATGAATCGGCACAATCAATTGAATATCGTCCATGGTGACTGAAAATTGTTTCACCACGTCCGTCAAAAATAAATCCAATAGCGTACCTTCCAGGGTGGCCTCATCGGGTGCATGAATGCAGGTCAAGTCGGCCCCCATATCCCCCGACGGTGGTCGACGATTCAAAATACCCTCCGCTAGGGTTGTAATCCCACGGTGGGTGGCTTGGCGATGGTTCGTTCGCAACCGAAACGATGGAATATTGGACTGATGAATAATGTCTGAAAATACCTGCCCCGGCCCAATGCTGGGCAATTGGTCTGGATCCCCCACCAGCACCAATCGTGCGCCCAATGGCACCATGGCCAACACATCTAAAAATAAATGCATATCCACCATACTCATTTCATCGATAATGCATACATCGCAATCCAGGGGTTTGGGAGTCAATGTATGTGATTTTTCATCGTAATCCATCATGGCGTGAATAGTGGATGCCCGACGGCCAATACGTTCACTCATGCGTTTGGCCGCTTTGCCCGTTGGGGCCATGCAAATAATACGATCCGTTTTTTTGGATACCACCTGCACATACGCATGCAACATCGATGTCTTTCCGGTCCCCGGCCCCCCATACAATACACTCAAGGGGTGCGATAACACTCCCGTTAACGCATCCAACTGATCCGGGGCCAATGTGTATGGCACTTTTTCCCGAACCCAATCCACCGCTTTTAACGCATCAATGGCCACCACCAAGGGCGCCACCATGAATTGATCCAACCCGTCCATAATCGCCAATTCCGTTTGATTATAGTCCGTTGATGTGACCCATTTTTGATGATTATCATCCTGAATAACGGGCAATGTTTGATCAAATATTAGGGCTTGTAACCGTTCCATTAATGGTCCCTCATCCCAACGCAATCGCTGATTTAATTGCCGAAAAAAATCGTCAAAGGGCATCCACACATGGGGCGATTTAAAATAATGCCGAAACACATCATGAATGGCCGCCAACACTCTGGCCTCGCTATCATGAGTCCCGTCCCCCGCCAGTTGATCCGCCATCTTAAATGTCAGGCCCGGTACCGTCGAAATTAAATGATACGGTTGCTCTTGGCACATCCGCAACGCCTCGCCATAATACAGTCGCCAAATGCGCTTGCCAATCACCACGTCCAATCCATGATCCAAAATAAATGTCAAAAACGATAATTGCTCGCGTTGCGCACGCCAAGATTGTGATATCTGATTCAACTTAGTGTCGCCAATCCCCGGAACCGACAGTAGCTTTTTAATATCGTTATCCAATATATGAACCAATGCATCCCCAAAAGTCTTGACCAGAATTTTGGCATAATGCGGCCCAATACCAGTAATCACACCGGTTGATAAAAATACCACCAATTCATCGTTGGTCGCAGGAATCATTTGGGTAAACCCCGTCACCTTAAATTGTTGTTTGTGCACGGGATGGGCCACCCATGTTCCTTGAACCTGAAGAAAATCCCCCACACTGACATCGGCCAATGGCCCAGTAACCACCACCTCGCCATCGGTCTGACTCAGTAATACCACGGCATAGTTCGAATCGGGATTCGAAAAAATAATGGTATGAACACACCCCGATAATCGGGTATCCGTCATGTCAGTGTTTAAAATGACGAATGCCCGTAGTGATCATGGCCATATGATGATCATTGCATGCGTCAATGCTCTCCGAATCCCGCACCGACCCTCCCGGTTGAATCACCGCCGTCACTCCGGCCGCCGCAAACTGTTCAATGGAATCTTTAAATGGAAAAAAAGCGTCCGATGCGCATACCGCCCCTTGCGCCTTTGTGCCCGCTTTTTTTATGGCAATCTCCACCGCCTCAACACGACTCATTTGACCGGCCCCCACCCCCACGGTCTGCCCATTTTTAACCAATACAATGGCATTGGATTTCACATGTTTGCATACGGCAAAGGCAAATTTAAGGTCCCGAACTTCATGGGTGTCGGCCCGACGCTTCGTCACGACGGCCGATTGTTGGTCGTCCATCACCACCTGATCTGGTGACTGCAATAACATACCGCCCTGAACATATTTGACCAAAAAGCCCCCGTCTTGCTCCTGAAACGACGGCATTTCAATTAACCGAATGGATGGTTTTTGAGACAACACCTCAAAGGCCTCATCCGAAAATCCCGGCGCAATCACCGCTTCTACAAATAATGAACTTATATGATTCGCCGTGGCCCCATCCACCCGATGATTGCAACCGATAATGGACCCAAATGCCGACACTGTATCCGCTTCAAAGGCCTTTTTATACGCCAATTCAAGCGAATCGGCCATGCCCACCCCACAGGGATTGGTATGCTTAATAATCGCGACCGATGGCTCATCAAATTCACGCACAATATGCCACGCCGCTTCCAAGTCCACAATATTATTGTAAGATAACGCCTTGCCGTGCCGCTGATTCATGTCATTTAACCCAGTTAATGAATGGGAATAGGTATAAAAGGCGGCCCCCTGATGCGGGTTTTCGCCGTATCGAAGATCCGTCACTTTTTTTAATACCGGGGTTAAAGTCTCGGGAAATACCGTGGCCCGATCCCCCAATTGCAACTGTGCTAAATAATTTGAAATCACGGTATCATAACGGGCCGTGTGCTGAAACGCCTCCAAGGCCAATTCTTGTCGCAAGGCCATTTCCACCCGACCATGATTGGCTTTCATGGCCGCCATAACATCGGGGTATCGATCGGGGTTAACCACCACCGCCACCGACGAAAAATTTTTGGCCGCCGATCGCAACATGGACGGCCCACCAATATCAATATTTTCAATCGCTTCCGTCAGCGTGACATCTTGTTTTGACACCGTTGATTCAAACGGATACAAATTCACCACAACTAAATCAATCATCTCAATCCCATGCTCACGTGCCGCCAGTTGATGCGCTGGATCGTCACGACGAGCCAATAATCCCCCGTGAATTTTCGGATGCAAGGTCTTTACACGGCCGTCCATCATTTCGGGAAACCCGGTCACGTCGTCAATAGGAATAACATCAATGCCCGCATCCCGCAACACATTGGCCGTACCACCGGTTGACACAATCTGGTAGCCAAACTGAACCAATGACTTTGTAAATTCTTGAATCCCCGTTTTATCTGACACACTAATTAATGCACGCATACAATCTCCAATTCAACCATAGTTTAAGTAGCCAAGCCACTCTGTATTTAGTGTATAAGTTGCCTGATTATTTTACAAATGATGATCCAATACCCATTGAATTGCCCGCGGAAACAACCGATGCTCTTCCACCAAAATTCGTTGACTTAAGGTATCAACGGTATCGTCGTCATGCACGGGAACCACCGCTTGATCAATAATCGGACCGGCATCCATGTCTTTAATTACAAAATGCACCGTGCAACCCGCCACTTTCACACCATAATCCAATGCTTGTTGAGGGGCATTTAACCCCTTAAAGCTGGGCAATAAGGACGGATGAATATTCACCATCCGACCACAAAATGCCATTAATATGGGATCCCCCACCAACTTCATGTACCCCGCCAATACCAGTAAATCCACCCCGTATTCCGTAAGTGTGGTCACTATTTGATGCTCATACGCGTCGAACGAGTCAAACGTCTTGGGGTCCATGGCCTGAGTTTGAAGTCCCCGTTCCTTGGCTAGCTTCAACCCCAACGCCGAGGGTTGATTGGACACCACCACCGCCACATCCGCACGCAAATCGCCCGCGTCAATGGCATCCAAAATGGCCATTAAGTTTGAGCCCCGCCCCGAGATCAATACCCCCAGTTTAGGCACGAACAATACGACCGATGGGGTACGCCTCGGTACCTTCGGGCAATGTTGGCGACGTAATTAAGGCCATCCCCACCCCCATATTAAATACCCGTTGCATTTCAGCCGTACTCACCGCCCCGGCCTGTTGAATTTTGTTAAACAATTCAGGCGTTTTAATGGCACTAAAATCTACATCCACCCCCAACCCTTGGGGTAAAATACGTTCAATATTTTCAACCAACCCGCCACCGGTAATATGGGCAATCCCATGCAACGCTACCGTTTGTAGCAAACCCAATACGTCGTTCACATAAATGCGTGTGGGCACCAGTAATTCCGACGACGTCACCCCGTGAGCCGATAATTTATCGGGATGATTAAAAATTTTTCGCACCAGCGAATACCCATTGCTATGAATACCACTGGATGGTAACGCATAATTGGTATCCCCTACCGCTATCGATGCACCATCAATAATTTGATCCTTCTCCACGACCCCAACACAAAACCCCGCCAAATCAAATTCACCGGGTCGATACATATCGTTCATTTCGGCCATTTCCCCCCCCACCAACGCCGCCCCGGATTG
>JBMTIN010000029.1:0-11080 GCA_049437345.1 Candidatus Marinamargulisbacteria bacterium | reverse complement strand
TCGACGATTTATTGAAACCCTGAATAAATAAATAAAAACCGCACCCAAAATAGGAATGAGTAATAATAACGATACGCCCAATAAAAAGGTCATCGTAAGCCCTCCGGAACAATTAAGATGATCACATCATACCAATACTGAAATGTGACCCCCAGTAAAATAATAAGTCCCGAAGTTATGACCAAAGGCAATGTTAATAACCAAGGCTCCTTAACAACAGCCAATGATGCATTCTCATCGGATTTAGGTACATAAAAATAAGCTTCAAAAAATCTAAAAAATAATACTAAGGACGTTAAAGAGGATACCAAGAGTGCCACAATGAATTGATAATAATGCATTTGAAAGGCGCCTTTAATTAAATACCACTTTGAAAAAAAGCCCGACGTTGGTGGAATGCCAACAATAGACGCAAATACAACAATCAACCCCAGAGTTGTCCATGGTAAACGACCAAACACTTGCCTAAAATCCGATACACGATCGGATTTTACAAGAAATAAGATTAATCCCGCGATCATAAACAGCGCCAAAGTCATTAGAGCATCAGCCACAATATGATAAATGGCACCCACAATCGCATCGGGATGCCCCACCCATAAGCCACCCACAATATACCCCACTTCGGCCACAACAATAAATGCTATTATTTTTCGATACGACGTATGAAATACGGCATACAATGACCCGGCAATAATGGCCACCGTCGCCAACCATACCATGATGGGCTGAATAGCCAGTACTTGATACACATATTCAGGGGAAAATACATGAAAGAAAAACCGCATTAAAATATAAATACTCAACTTTGTCCCCAAAGGAGCCATTAAACACGTGGTCGATACTGGGGCTTTAGAATACACGTTGGGCATCCACCCATGCACCGGAAACAAGGCCATCTTTATAAATAACCCCAAATTAATAAAAATAAATGCAATCAAAATTGATTTTGTAAAATATACCGACGGCATGATATCAAATAAATGTGCCATATTTAATGTACCTGTTTTAATAAATAAATACGCCACACCAATCAAATAAAAACACGCCCCAATTGAACCAATTAAGATATAGTAAAATGTGGCTAAATAGGCACGCTTTCCACCCATTCCCAATAATGCGTACCCACTTAACGCACAAATTTCGAATAACACATATAAATTAAAAGCATCTCCCGTAATTGTAATTCCGATAAGCCCCGTTATTAATAAAAAATACAACGTGTAATAATAAGACTGCTTGCTTTCAGGAATTTCAATGGTCACTGATTTTAATGAATATACAAATGCTAAACAAGCCACCACATAGATCATTAGAATCATAAGTGCATTTAAATGATCCACCTGATACGCAATCCCCATGGGGGCGGGCCACCCACCAAAGAAATAAGAAACAACGCCATGCGTTTTAACCTGTTGAAACAATTGAATGGCGGCCACCATTCCCAAAAATACCCCAACACCCCCCATCCATCGGGTAAGGCGGGGCGAAATAATGCTTGATACCCCCATAATTAATGCCGTAAATAATGGAATTCCAACCACTAAAAAAGGAATCTGATTAATCATGCTCGCTACGCACCTTCTGTAAAATTTCGTCTTCATTAAACGACCCGTATTCCTCATAAACCTTGCGAGCTAATGTGAGTCCTAATCCCAATGTAGCAACCCCCACAACAATCGCCGTTAACATTAGAATCTGTGTCAATGGATTCGCATATTGCGCCGCAATAATAGGGTCATGACTATGGGAATACACCAAAATTGGAATTGTGCTGTCACGCTTTGCCCCCATTGCAATATAAAATAAAATAATCCCCGTTTGAAAAATAGCCATGCCAATCAATTTTTTAATGATATTTTTTTTGGCTAGCATGGCCCATAAGCCCAGCATCATTAAAATAATCGCAACAATGTAACTGAAATGCATCATAACCCTTTGTTCATCCCACCATCAGACACTATACTCATATAAATACCATACATGCCACACATAACCGTTAAAGCAACACCAATTTCAACCGCCAACATACTATGAGATCGTGCCATAATCTCACCTGTATAGGGTAACAGTGCGGACCATGCAGAATAATCCAAAAATGCATGCCCAAAAAACACCGGCACCAATCCCCAGCCGGCAAAAATAAATACTCCCAGCACGGCAAATAATAGCATTTTAGAAATGGGTAAAAATGACTTAACAAACGACATGCCATGGGTCATAGCCAATAAGATTAACCCCGCCCCTAAAATAACCCCGCCTTGAAAACCACCACCGGGACTGTAATGCCCATGCGCCACCACATATAATCCAAATAATTGAATAAAAGGCGTCATAAATCGTGCGGCCACCCGAGTAATTAAACTATTATTAACAACAACTGTCCCTGAAACGGGGTCCTCATTCTTCTTCAATAACATAAAAATCCCCAACATAGCAATAAATACAACGGCTGTCTCAAACATCGTGTCAAACGCACGGTAATCGGCCAATACCGCCGTTACTAAATTCGGCACCTTGGTGTCATGATAAGCTTCCTGAATAAAATAGGTTGACATACCAGCATTCACCGGAGATTGAGGATCTCCCCATACGGGTAAATCGCTAATACCAACATATAACAAGGCACCAAAAACAAGACACAATAGCCCCGCAAAAATTTTCGAACTCAAATCCAACGGATTAAATGAAATGGTTCGCCGCGTATTAAATAAAATAGCAATAAAAAATACCGTTGAAACACCGGCGCCAACAGCCGCTTCGGTAAAGGCCACGTCCACGGCACCCATGCCCGTCCAAATCAGGCACATCAAAAAACTATATGCACCAAACACAATAACCGCACTCATTAAATCACGAAGCCATAAAGACACAAACGCCAACACCACCACCAAAACCAACAGCAAAATTTCGATGGGAAAAATCATGACGCATCTCCTTTTTTCCAATGCGTCACATCATCCGCCTCATTCCCGGCATCGCTCAAGGCATGCGTGGCTGTGGGGCTACCAATAAAAATAAAGTTAATAATCAGTAATATTTTTAATGCCGATAGTATCGTGGTCTTATCCAAATGATGCGCCGAACTGATAATAAAAAAAGACGCCGCCAAAAGCATTAATATGGTCGATAGCGTGTCCCCTTTTCCCGCCGCATGCAATCGAGTAAAAAAATCAGGAAACCGTAAAATGCCAACACATGTCCCAAAAAAGAACAAAACACCAAAAACCATCATCATAATAATACTGCCATTTACCAGTCCACTCACCATGGGATGATTTGAAAACATTGCAATGAACGCAAACATTAAAACTATTAAAAAATTAATGGCCATTAGGGTTTCATAACCTTTCCAGGATTACCCCGATCTTCGGATCGAAGCATTTTGTGTTTTTTAAAGTACTTGGCCGCCGCCAATGAGGCAATAAAGTTCAACAAACCATAGCCCAGGGCAATATCAATAAACATTTCCACACGATGAAATAAAATACCCATAATAATTAAAAGAACAATGGACTTAGTCCCAATCACATTGACCGCTAAAATGCGATCAATCACCGTTGGGCCAACAATCATTCGATAAACCAATAATGCCATTAAAGTGATTAAAACCATCGCCACATATAAAAATATATTAAGCATATGAACTCCCACGATAAATCGCCTGCACCCGTGCCTGCATATCACCCGGAAGTGCCTTAGCGGTAGCATCGTTAATAGCATGGATTCTAAATTCACCATTTTGAACGCTCACCGTTACAGTTCCAGGTGTCAATGTAATGGACTGAGCTAAAACAAACTGAGGAACATCCCCCTCAATGGATGTTTTAAAAGATACAAACTGTGGATTAATTTCACGCAATACATTGGGATGAAATGCCAATTTAAACATATCGTAATTGGCCAACACAATTTGCCATACCAACCAAAACGAATAGATTTCAAACCGCAACCACTGATTGATCCGCTGCCGTAACGAATGTGACTGCTCAATAAATAAATTGCCCGTCCAACGAACCACCACGGCCACAGAAATAATACCCAAACCAATATGAAATACGTCAAACATCCCCGACCATATAAGCCAAAATGTCATAAGAACACAAAAAGCAATCCATTTATTCATTGGCTATATAGTATAAAATTCACTATGTAATGGCAAGACAACACATTGAAATTCATTGTTTTTTAAATTAGTGCTTTCGAAATTTTGTTGATTTGAATTATTATAGTTACATGCCGATATTATCCCTTGGTAATTTGCAACTGGATAAAATCCTCGGTGGGGGAATTACAGAAGATAAATGCACTATTTTGGTTGGAGATCCCGGATCCGGAAAAAGCACCCTAGCATTACAATTTGTAACAAATCCTGAAATTTGTAATGTCCAATCCGCTTATTTATGCATTGATAAACGACCGGAACAAGTCATGGCACGCGCCGTTAAACTGAACAAAACAGTTCATGATCAGATTCAAAATGGAACACTCAAATTTGTTGAAATTGCGTTACAGGACTGGACACCCGATCAATCAATTAATGATTTACTACTTATACTTCAATTGCAAGTGGATGCGTTTTTTAGAAATTTCACTCCGCAACGATTAATTATTGACTCCCTTCTTCCCCACGCATTGTGTGGATGTTCGAAAGAAAATCGACAGTATTTTATTCGCGAATTTTTACAAATTATTAATAGCTATAGCATCACAGCATTGGGAATTTTATATGATATCGAAGCTCACTATAACCTTTGGCTAGATACTAGCATTATCAGTGATCAATTAGTATTTAATCGAAAATCCGATTTGGATTATGCCACATATTGGTTAGAAATATCAAAAAATAATGATCGTAACATGAGTGGTAAATACCGATTTACATTTGACTCAAAAAAAGGGATTCAATTAAAACATCGACTATGTTGACATCCGTTCCGACCATCTTAATTGCTGATAACGACCCTCACATTTGCCGCATTGCTAAAATTATGGTGCCATCACATAAATACCGCATTATTTCCGCTGAAAACGGCCTCGATGCCTATGAAAAAATATGGCAACATACGCCGGATCTTATTTTATCGGATACCGTAATGACACAGTACGATGGATTTGAATTGCATAAAAAAGTTAAGGAGTCTCGACCAAATACCCCATTTATATTTCTAATTGGTCAAAATGATCCTGTATCTATGGCACGGATTTCATCAATCCCTGACACGGATCATCTGCCAAAACCATTTACGGCCAACCAATTAATTAATAAAATAGACGAATATCTAAAGCCCATTATTTCGGCCGAAAACAATGCCATATCCGTATCATCATTGGCATCGGATACCTTTCAATTTGGCATTTCAAGTATTGATCAACAATTATATGGGCATATTTATCCTCAATCATTTCTAATGATTCAAGGCCCCATCGGTAGTGGAAAATCCAATATTACACGCCAGTTCATTCTGGATGGCATTAAAAAAAATCAACCCTGCTTATTGGTCTCCTTTGAAACCCCCAAAGAAAAACTAGACCCTATTTTTAAATTGGGCACCAACGACCAGCGTTTATTTCACTTTTGTGACGCATCACGTTGGACTCAAATTGATTCTGAACCTTGGCGAAATATCGATTTTATTTTTGACTATTTATCGTCTGAATGTGCTCAACGACCCATTCAACGCATTGTCATTGACTCATTTAGCCATGGATTGGCTTTTTGGCCTTTGCCTGACATACTAAAATTTGTGGATTTGTGTCGCTCACTACCCAATGCCGAACACCAATGCATTTTATGGACCTTAAACCAACACCCCAGTATTGAAACCATTATCTACCATTTGGCGCATGTTATGGATATTGGCATCCGCACTCAGCTTGAACACGGGAAATTCAAGACCATTATTGAGTTTTCAAAATGGCAGTCTTACTGCAATTCACCGCCATCCATTGAAAAGCAAAAAGAAAAAAACAGAAATTAACGAATCGCTAGAATATACGACACCAATAAGTCCACCATAACAATACACACGGTTCGCCCCTGAAACGAAATCCCAGTCACCTGATGCCTTTTTAACCATGTAGACACGAGCTCTATGGCCACTAAAACGCCCACCATCTCTAAGCTATCTTCAAAAAACCACCCCATCTGTTGTAGCACGGATTGTGAGTTATTATACGAATAGGTTACCACTTCCATCAATGCTGAACCCGATACATATACAATACCAGACAGTATCAAAGACCCCATTAAATATCGTGGCATGCGACATAAAAATGGCATCAATAAACATACCAGTCCCAATAAAAGCCCACCATACACCCAAACCCATATGGGAATATTTAATCGCCCCATACCATAAATATTCAACGCCGAATCATGAATGGCAAACCATTCATCACATGCAAGAAATATGGCTAAGTACCCCAACCACTGCCAGTATTTCTTGTCCGAAGCAACAACGTCTTTCACCTGCCGAAAATAAACCGATAAAACCAAAAATAAACCCGCCGAATATAATGAGGACAGACTTTTTTCATGACCAAAGTAAAACATATCCTTCAAAAAAAAGTACCCTTTCCAATCGATGTGTCCAATGAAAATGTTGTAACAACGCCCGCAATATGACCTATTGCAACAACAAAAAAACCAAAGGTATTAAACGATACGTTTTGAAGGAATAATAATGGTCATGAGTTAATGTTCGAGTAACTGAATGGTCTGCCGTCGCTTGGATCCAACAGATACCAATGAAATTCGAACCCCTAAAATATTTGAGACATATTTTACATAGTTCTTAGCATTCAAAGGTAAATCATCAAAATTAGTTAACTCTGAAATATCGGTCTCCCATCCTGGCAACTCATCGTAAATGGGCTGAGACTCCGAAAATGTTTCTAAATCCAAAGGGAACTCCTCAACAATCCCAGACGGAGTATTATAAGACGTGCAAATCTTGATGGTTTTTAAATCATCTAAAACGTCCAATTTTGTTAAACATATTTCTGTAATACCATTAATCCGCACCGCATAGCGTAAAATAACTAAATCCAACCAACCACAACGACGGGGACGAGATGTTGTTGTCCCAAATTCACCACCTTTTGTGCGCAAGTAATCATTAATATCACCAAATTCTTCAGTAGGAAATGGCCCCTCGCCCACACGGGTAGAATATGCCTTTGTCACGCCAATGACCTGGTCAATTTTATGGGGTCCCACACCAGCACCAATACAAGCCGCCCCTGAAATAGGATTGGATGACGTTACAAATGGGTATGTGCCGTGATCAACATCCAACATGGTCCCTTGCGCGCCCTCCATAATGATGCGCTTTCCAGACACAATCGCTCGATTAATCTCAAGAGACGTGTCTGTAATAAATCCTCGCAAGCGATCGCCATACTCTGTGTACGTCTCAACAATATGATCCACATCATCGGAATTCATATGAGGATGCTTTTTTAACCGGTTGCTTAAGCGATCTTTACACAATAAATCCATCATTCGAATCCCAACACGGGATACTTTATCGGTGTAACATGGCCCAATACCACGACCCGTTGTCCCTATTTTTTCCTCACGTCGTAATGACTCCTGCTTAGAGTCAATGGCCTGATGAACAGGTAGTATTACATGCGCAATAGATGATATTCTTAATCGATTTTCGTCAATATGAATGCCTTGCGTGGCCAATGTTTCTATCTCTTTTAATAATACCCCGGGATCAATGACGACACCATTGCCAATCACACTTACGACGGAATCATATAAAATACCCGATGGAATTAAATGCAACTTAAATGTTTTATCGCCAACAACAACCGTATGCCCGGCATTGTTGCCCCCTTGATACCGAACGACATAATCCATTTTGGCGGCAAGAATATCGGTGATCTTTCCTTTACCTTCATCTCCCCACTGCGTCCCTACAATAACTTTAACTGACATAACTTGTTAAGCATACCCCACTGTGCCGTCAATTGCAAATGGGTATTCCACATCGTTCAGTGTGGGTCCAATGAATAGTCATTGGTTATTGCCATCGTCAACTGATCCAGGCCCCATTAATAAAATTCTCTGGCACCACTAAAATGCAAACGTCACGAACACAGTCGGATACACTATTATTATCTCATAAATTCGTGTTTAAAATCAATTATAAGGGGTTGATTTGGGATGCATCGACGGTATCAGAAATCAAGATATCCGCCACTTGATCCAGGTGTTGATCAAAATCATACTGTCCACCATCAATCATTTTTTTTAGTTGAATGACACGATCAATATTGTGGGACTCAGGCAAATCATTTAATTGATCTAAATAGCCATCCACCAAGGGATTTTTATTTTCAATGACCTGACCAATTAAGGCATCCCCATCAATAACATCTACGGATTGATTTGTATTTATTTTTGACACCATATAACCTCCATTTTAACTAATTTATCGGGAAGTTACAATAAAACTTTACAATGTTATTCCCATAAATAAAGCCCTATTTTTTTAAGTGTCATTGTCTATAGTCCCTGTGTCATTATCCACACTTAATTGATGACGTAATTTTTCTTTTAATTCGGGACTGGCCACGTCAGTTACACGATCTAATATTTCGGCATTCTCTTTTAGCAATGTGAGTATATCATTCAAATGAACAGTATCTCGATTGAATTTAAACACATTCAGATATGTGGCAACGAGTTCAAAAACAGTACTTTTTTTACCTTCTTTTTCATAACTTCTGATAGATATTCGCCCATTTACAATAACGGTATCGCCTTTTTGAATTTTATTCACCGGATGAATACTTTCGGCACTTGTCCAAAATGCCACGGGTATAAAATCCGTAAATTGTGTTTTCTTCTTCGATGAAAAGTAATTTACCGCAATAACAAATGTGTATTTTAATTGATTGTTAATATCAAATTTTTTGACATCGTCAACCGCTCTTCCCACCAAATATACTTCGTTTAAATCGTTCATTATCTCCCCCTAAAATTTAATATCTATTATTAATTATTTAACAACCACTCATTTATGTCAATTAAAATTATAAAAAATAATTAACGAAAATAAATGGCATGCATGTGATTTTCTTGGCCAATAATAGTCAAAAACTTCGATTTTAAAGGAACAATCCCCAATACTTGATATGGCATGGCGGGATCAAACGACGTGCTATTTTGAGAAGGAATTAATTCAGACACATTCAGAGTAGAGATGGTTCCCGCCAATGAAAAATCCATGGACTCAAGATTGTTTGTTAATGAATTACTAAATAGTACTCGCTGGTTTAATACCACCGGATGTTGCCCATTTTCAAAAGGGCGACTCCAAATCGATGCAAATGTATTAAAATCAAATGCTTCAAGACGATGATCCCCCTGAAGTGTTTGATACTGCATTAAAATGACATGCTCACTAACCCCCACTAACTGTGCGGTATTGATATCGGACATCACCGCATGATTGACGCGCTGATGTGTTTGAATATCGATAATCCCACTGATCATTTTATCTCCCGACCTCATCAATATTAATAATTGACCTTGATGAATGACCATATCCATTAATTCCCCATTAAAGTCCGGTAATATACGTGACAATTCATACCGCCCTGTGGGCATGCCCGTGGTCAAATTTAAAAAGATCAAATGATGATTATCAGCTAAAATTAATTGGTTTAAATCGGCCACTACGTGAACACGATCCAACGAATGATCAAATGTCCATTCAGGAATCACCGACGATATTAAACGAACGTGGTGATCATTAATCGTCACAAAAGCATCGGACAATGGAATGACATGTTGTGCCGGATGATTATCTTGAAAAGTCATTGTTTCGGTAAAATCGGATGTGTATTTTTTAATTTGTAAAAACGGATGCCGTTGAATGGCCCAAAAACCATCGGATGTCAGCTCTATGGTGGGTTTATATAAGGGCAATTCATAGGTTTGAACGGTTTGGGTATAAGAATCAAGCCATGCCAATTGATTTTTAACCAATAAATATTGACCATTTTTATTTGAAAAAATGGAAAGATCCCCTCGTCTAAAATCAATATCAACCGGCAAATGTGTTATCAATTGTGAAGTGTCTTGAAATAACGCATCGGAGTCATATGCTCGGCGTCGGGTGAAGTTCTGACCTTTTCTTACCCATTCATTTTGTTGAGATACAACCACATTAAATCGTGGCTTCTGGTCCCCAAACCATAAACGATTCGTCAATTGGTTAAATGATTCTTTCAACTGTAAAAAATGGGCGGGGGTATCCACTGAAAGGTTCATAATAATTGCCAATGTATCATCCGTTACCATGGCCATTTCGCCGACCAATTGTTGTTGTTCATTTAATTCTTGGTCGAGGAATACTTTTCGATACACAGACTGGCGACCCTCCGTAATATTTTTTTTAAGTGCTTGAATAGGGCTAAGGGGTGTTTCGGCCAATAATTGCCAGCCATCGTAAACCGACTGAATACGTCGACGAACCAGGCCATTGGCGGTGATGGTTTCGCTAAATCGATACGCCAATAGATTAATAGTGGCCGGCAGTTCATGATGTTTTAAAATTAATCGTTGACGATACTTTTCAGTGGGTTGGGACACCCATTCCGTATCATTATATGTAACATTGAGTTTAAACACATCGTCTCGAAAATCAGCGCACCATATCACTACACTCAACGCCATTATGAATGAACCGATAACGTTTATCATTATAAGGATTATTTTTGCAATTGTGGTGGATTCTGTCAATTTTTGCAAATAGAGTATTGCCAGAATTTTAAGAGCCATATAATATTTATATTATTCGCGGAGGCGTAGTTCAGTTGGTTTAGAACGCCGGCCTGTCACGCCGGAGGTCGAGGGTTCGAGTCCCTTCGTCTCCGCCATTTTTGACCTCTTTTACACACCATCTGTTTCTTCGGAGACCCATGAAGGGACGAGAAACAAGGGGGCGCGGCCCTTTGGCCGATTCAGCCCCCGCCTGTCCGGCTGGCTTTTGCCATGAAGGACGAGTCCCTTCGTCTCCGCCATTTTTGACCTCTTTTACACACCATCTGTTTCTTC
>JBMTIN010000028.1:0-11122 GCA_049437345.1 Candidatus Marinamargulisbacteria bacterium | reverse complement strand
TATGTTGTGTCATGGACCGACGACGCACTGGACTTTAAGCAGAAAATTAATTTTTTTAAACGAAATGCGATGTCAATTTGTCACGTTGTGTTTCCAAGCGAGTCTTGCGATCAGATTTACGAGGAATTAATGCAAGAGGTGGCACATGATTCACATCAACACGTACAATTATTCGCGGCATTCAAAGAACCGACAGAAAATAATGCCCAAAAGGGATTCATTCCAGACGCTCATTTATTTTGGATGGATCATGGACAGCGATTGGAAGATATGATGGGTGAATTATGATTTGGTTGGGATGGTTTTTGGGGATGCTGGTAACGTATAAATGGGCCATTCGTTGGTTTCATGCACAGCAACTGAATCAGCCGATTTACGAAGATTCTCCTAAGCAACATCAAAAAAAAATGGGAACACCCACCATGGGCGGGGTGGTATTGTTTATTGGATTTCTTTTAGGGATGTTGGTTTTGCGGTCATGGTCTTTTGAGATTTATTGGGTTGTGGTTGTCTCCGGAGCCTTTGGTGCGATTGGGTGGATTGATGATATATTGGCGATTACAAAAAAGAAAAATCGGGGGTTATCAGCGCGTGTTAAATTTGCATGTCAAGTCATGGTGGCAGGGATTGCCGTTGGGTGGCTATGCGGGGTCAATTCGGGGGTCTCTTTGGGGCTTGCCACTGTTTTTATCTTTTTATTAGTGGGGACGTCCAATGCGACGAACCTGACAGATGGTTTGGATGGTTTGCTCTCATCCACAATGTTGGTGTCATTGATGGGGGTGTGCTGGGTATTTTTTCAACAGCAGATGCATGCTGAACAAGCCATGGTGTTGGTCATGATGGGCACTATTGTGTGTTTTTTAATTTTTAATTGGTATCCGGCCAAATTATTTATGGGCGATGCCGGGTCGTTAATGTTGGGCGCATTTTTAGCGGCTAGTATGATTATCTCTGGCCATTGGCTCATGTTGATCGGTTTGGGGGCGATTTATGTGATAGAGACCTTGAGTGTTATTATTCAGGTTCTTTGGTACAAAAGAACACAACAACGGGTATTTTTAATGGCGCCGTTGCACCATCATTTTGAGTTAATGGGAATGACCGATCGCGGGGTTGTGGCGTTATTTGTGGTTATACAGGGGATATTGACATGGGTGCAATTGATATGAGAGCCGTGGGTGTTTTAGGAGATGGTGTAACGGCCACGGCGGTCCGGTCATTTTTATTGGCATCGACGGATTATTTTGAGTCGTCAGTTGCTCAGGCGGATATTATTGTCACGAGTCCAGGCATTCCCCCGAGACAGTGGCCAGAGACATCAACGGAAGTAATATCTGATATTGAATTTGCGTCACGAGTATTAATGAATCAGAATAAGTCGCCTCAATTGATTGGTATTACGGGAACCAATGGTAAAACGACGGTGGCCATGGGGTTAGCCCATGTGATGAACACCATTGCGTATGGCAATGTGGGCCGTCCACTGATTTCGGATGTCGATCATATTCGCACGGGCCAACCTGTTATATTAGAATTGAGTAGTTATCAATTGGCCACATCACCCACCTTAGCGTGTTCAATTGCGGTTATTATGAACATTGAATCTGACCATATCGCCTGGCATGGAACAGCCGACGCATACAAGCAGGCAAAGTTATCGATTATAACATCGGCAGAAACGGTTTATATTCCTCGAATCTTAATGTCGGATATTCCCTTGGATACCGGGGGCAATATCCAGATAATTGAGGATCTTCCTTCAGTACAATTACCTAATTTTTTAGCGGATCATAATGCCCTCAACGCCGCTGTTATTATTGATGTGGCCGAACAATTGGGCCAAGATCGGTCGAATGCAATGGCGTTATTACGACAATTTAAACGGCCCCCATTTCGTTGTCAGTGCATTGAGGAGGCCCATGGGCGAACCATCATTAATGATTCGAAGGCGACAAACATGGCGGCCACAATAGCCGCGGTATCCAGTATTGGTGGTCCCAAATTGTTGATCTTAGCGGGGGAACCAAAGTCAGATTATTCCGAGGCATTTTTAATTAAAATTATGGCGCAATGTCATACGGTATATGTGGCGGGTGGGTTATCTCAGCAGCGGCACGTATTTCCAAAGGGTTGGCATTCTCAATTGGTATTTTTTGATACATTAAAAGCCGCGACCATATCGGCTTTAAATACGGTGGGAACAGGGACTATTTTATTTTCACCTTCGGCCGCAAGTTTTGATGAGTTTACAAATTATTTAGATAGAGGGAGTGCGTTTACAGACTATGTTCACAAAAATAGCCGCGTCCATTGATTTGGATTGGAAGTTGATTCTTCCCACCTTGGTTATTTTAATCGTTGGGTACATCATGATTTTTTCAACCACATCTTTTAAAGGGTTGTCTGAGTTTAGTGACCCCTATTTTTTTATTAAACGTCATACAGTGTTTTTAATTATAGGAATGGGTTTATTTTTTATTGCGACATGGGTACCGATTAAGTATTATCAGGCCGTTAGCATATGGGGATATTTTATATCAATTATATTGTTATTATTGACGCTGATTCCGGGGGTGGGTATCAGCATTGGCGGGGCCAGTCGATGGGTTCAGTTGTTGGGTGTTCAATTTCAGCCGGTTGAAATCATGAAATTTTGGTGGGCAGTATCGGTGAGTGTTGTTATTTCAAATAAAAACCATCAATTAACATCGTTTAAAACGGGCATGGTTCCTGTGTTTATTGTCATATTAATTCCTATTATTTGTCTAATGTTGCAACCCGATTTAGGTAATGCTATTTTAACATTGGTGGTTGGTTTTTCATTAATTTTATTGTCTCAGTTACCAACCTGGGTTTTTCTATTATCTTTGATCAGTGGAGGCGCAATTATTGGATGGTCGATTGCCAACCATTCGTATCAAATGGACCGAATTCAGTCATTTTTAAATCCTTGGATGGATCCTTTGGGTGCAAATTATCATATTATTCAATCATTTACTGCGATTGGCTCCGGGGGAATTTTAGGGTTTGGAATTGGTGAGTCAAGATTAAAATATTTTTACCTGCCATTGCATTACTCTGATTTTATATTTTCAATTTTATGTGAAGAAGGTGGATTATTTTTGGCTATGATCATAATTTTTTCTTTTGCAGCATTATTCTTTCGAGGGGTTCAGATTTCGTTACAACAAAAAAAATACTCATTTCAGCAGTATTTAGCCGTGGCGTTAACCGGTTATTTAATTTATCAAGCACTGATCAATATTTGTGTGGTATCGGGTTTATTCCCAATTACGGGGATTCCTTTGACATTTATTAGTTATGGAGGAACATCACTACTATCGTCATTTTTTTGTTTGGGTGTCATTCATAAGATAGGAAGATCTTCATGATTTGGGTGGTGTCAGGAGCGACGGGCGGGCATTTGTATCCGGCGTTGGCGTTGATATCAAAACTTCATGTAGCTGCTACGTTTATTGTGCCTAGAGATCAGCCGGTGAGTCAAATTTTGGCGCCCTATTCGTATTCGTATACGGTAGTGGCGTTTGTTCTTCGACGATGCTTTGTATGGCCTATTCAATGGGTATGGTTAGTATGGCGGTTATGGCGAGAACGGCCGCATGTTATGTTATTGATGGGGGGGGGGATTTGTGTGCCATTAAGCCTTGCCGCATGGGTGTGTCGAATTCCTATGGTGGCATTTGAGCAAAATACCATTCCCGGGCGAGCCACACGGGCTACTCAATGCATTGTTGATACGATTATCACGTCGTTTGAGTCCACTAAGGAACGGTTAATATGTCAACAAAACGTTCAGTGTTTAGGGAATCCCATTCGAACAACATCGCCAATATTACCGGCGATACCGATTGAGATCAATGCAATGAATGGCCCCATTTTATTGGTGATTGGGGGATCACAAGGATCCCGTGCGATAAATGAATTTATTGAAAAGTCACACCTCGCTTTGTTAGCGAGTGGAACCCATATCATTCATTTAACAGGTGCGGCATTTTTTGCATCAAAAAAAGAAAAAAAACGAAGTGTCACGCATTGTGATCGGCAGTATATGGCGTTTCCTTACATAGAGGATATGGCAGCGTTGTTTTCAAAAGCTACCCATGTTATATGTCGATCCGGCGCGACCACATTGGCGGAAATAAAGGCGTATGGGGTGCCTTGTATTTTAGTTCCGTTTCCATTTTCAAAAGACAATCACCAAGTTCAAAATGCAAAAGAGTTTTCTGAAAAGTATGCCAATGTGCAGGTGATTTTTGAATCGGATTTAACGATAGATGCTTGTTTAACTGCGCTGGGGTCAGTTGCATTGAATACACCTCGTTTGCCAGAATCTCCCGAATCCATGATGAATTCTATTTGTGCAATCGTTAAAACTTATTTAAAATAAAAACTATGATTAATGTGGCGGTTATTGGATTGGGAAATATGGGACAGCATCATGCCAAAGCATATTCAATGTTATCTGAATCAACACTTGTGGCCGTGTGTGATCCCAATCGGGATCGATTTGATCACATTATTAAATCGGCGGATACGGTATATGTTCCGACCGTGGATGATTTACTAGCCATTCCTAATTTGCATGCTGTCAGCGTATGTGTGCCAACACGGTATCATTTTGACGTTTCAAAACAGTGTTTGGATGCTGGGTTGGCGGTATTGGTTGAAAAGCCCATTGCTGAAACAGTTCAGCAGGCCAAGGACTTAGTGAATTATGCAAAGACAAAGGATGTCTTATTAACCGTCGGCCATATTGAACGGTTTAATCCGGCCATTGTGCGGCTTAAAGAGTGGGTGGATGCCGGTAACTTAGGTGCGCTTCAGACCATTTTATGCAAGCGATACGGGCCTTTTCCTAAGCAAATTAAAGATGCGAATGTATTGGTTGACGTGGCGGTTCATGATATTGATATTGTTCAGTATTTGGTGGGTAAAGCACCCATTAAATCAAGCGTGACGACCAAACGCATTCATTGCCGTGATCGTGCCGATTACGGTCATTTAATGTTGAGCTATGAGGATGGTCTTTATGTGGATATTTATGCAAGTTGGGCATTTCCATATAAAGAGCGCACCATTGAATTGGTGGGAGATAAAGGTGTCGCTTTGGTTGATTGCATTGCCCAAACGGTTCAAGTGTACGATGTTGTACCTGAAAAAAGTGCCGATGCGGTTTCATTACCATTGAGTGCACCTCGCTCATTAACGATTCATAAACACGAACCGATTATTGAAGAATGTCGTGCATTTATCTTAGCGTATAAAAACCAACAGCCGCCCCGAATTTGCCCGGAACAAGCCACCGATGCCCTGGCGTTGGCCTTGACCTCGTCGTAAATTATCTGTATTTGTTTTGATCACGATTTAAACATGGTGTATCATGGTCTGTATTTAATGATTTAGGAGTTTGTACATGTTTTTATTTACATCCGAATCCGTTTCTGAAGGGCATCCCGATAAAATTTGTGATCAGTTATCCGACGCACTTTTAGATGCATATTTAACACAAGATCCGTTATCGCGTGTGGCGGTGGAGTGCTTTATTACCACGGGAATGGTGGTTGTGGGTGGGGAAGTAACCACGACCGCTCAGGTAAATGTTCAAGAAGTGGTTCGTAAAAAATTAGTGGATATTGGGTATACGCATCCCGATATTGGGTTTGATGCAATGTCATCGGCGGTGCTGGTTGTGTTAAATCGGCAATCTCCCGATATTGCCCAAGGGGTGAACGAAAATGATGGGGCGTTTTCGGAGCAAGGTGCCGGCGACCAGGGATTAACGTTTGGGTATGCCTGTGATCAAACCGAGGAATTAATGCCATTGCCCATTCAGTTATCGCATCAATTAACATCACGTTTAGCGACTGTACGAAAAACCAATAAGTTGACGTATCTGCGCCCGGATTCCAAGGCTCAAGTCACGGTTGAG
This sequence comes from Candidatus Marinamargulisbacteria bacterium, assembly GCA_049437345.1. Taxonomy (GTDB): domain Bacteria; phylum Margulisbacteria; class Marinamargulisbacteria; order UBA817; family UBA817; genus UBA817. Next base: position 5,169 of record JBMTIN010000028.1, on the reverse strand, counting down.
TATGATGATGATCGCACACCGATTCGTGTTACGGCGGTGGTTGTATCGACCCAACATCATCCCAGTATTACCCACGATCAAATCCAAGCGGATATTAAAGAGCATGTCATTGATCCGGTGATTCCATCGGCGTTAGTAAAAGCGGCCCCGACGATTTATATTAACCCCACCGGGCGGTTTGTAATTGGTGGCCCCAATGGCGATGCCGGTTTGACCGGTCGAAAAATTGTGGTGGACACGTATGGTGGTTGGGTGCCCCACGGTGGTGGTGCATTTTCAGGGAAAGATCCCTCAAAAATTGATCGTTCAGCGGCATATATGGCGCGGTATGTCGCCAAGAATTGTGTGGCCGCTGGTTTTTGTAAAGAAATGGAAATTCAGTTAGCCTATGCCATTGGCGTGGCGGACCCAGTATCGATTCGGGTCAACACGTTTGGGTCATCCGATTACAGCAACACTGAATTACTGGCCATTATTAATGATGTATTTAGTTTTAAGCCCAAAGATATTGTGGATTCCCTTGGTCTATTGAGTCCTATCTATGCGCGTTCAGCGGTGTACGGCCACTTTGGTCGTTCCGATGCAGCGTTCCCTTGGGAGCAGTTGGACAAAGTTCAATTATTAAAAGAATGTCGGGACAAGCGATTCGCAAAGGCGTAGCATTTAATCAGTTTTTAACGGAAGAAATTCAAACCACCGATAGGGCTTATTTGCCGGCATTGGGGAAAATTTTAACCCGAGAGAAGTGGACGTTATCGGTCATTGAGTCAGTTACCGGTGGCGGTATTGCTCGTCGTTTGGTTGAATTACCGGGGTGCTCTAACTATTTTTTAGGTGGTGTGGTTGCGTATCACCCCAAAATGAAAGTTCAATATGGTCGGGTGTCACCAAAGACCATGGCGGATCACGGGGTTGTGAGCGCCATGGTTACTGAAGAAATGGCCGCGGGCATAAAAAAAATAACGCAATCCGATATTTCCATTGCTTCGAACGGTATTGCTGGGCCGCCTACAGAAGGATATTCGAAGGATCAAACGGGGACTTTTTTTTTATCGTGGAATATTCATGATAGAATGATTAAGACAAAGCGGTTCAAGCTTGAAGGGGGACGAAATGATGTGATCGACAAAGCAATTTATATTGCGTTATCAATGTGTTCAAGGTATTTAGAAAACGAATTAAGAAAGGATAATTAAATCATGGATGAAAACAAGAAAAAAGCGTTAGCCATTGCGTTATCGCAAATTGAAAAAAACTTTGGAAAAGGATCGATTATGCGTCTGGGAGATTCCACCCAGGGGTTTGCGATTGAAACCGTATCGACGGGCGCGTTGTCGTTGAATTTGGCATTGGGCGGGGGCGGGTATCCCAAGGGGCGAATTACTGAAATTTACGGACCGGAATCATCGGGGAAAACAACATTAACGCTTCATGCCATTGCCGAGTCACAAAAAAATGGAGGGACTTGTGCGTTTATCGATGTTGAACATGCGTTGGATCCTGTATATGCTCAAAATTTAGGCGTAAATACAGATGATTTATTATTGTCTCAACCAGATTATGGGGAGCAAGCGTTAGAAATTGCCGAGAATCTGGTTCGTTCAGGCGCTATTGATTTGATTGTGATTGATTCGGTGGCGGCGTTGGTGCCTAAAAATGAAATTGAAGGGGATATGGGCGATAGTCATGTGGGGTTGCAGGCACGGTTAATGTCACAAGCCTTAAGGAAACTAACAGGGATTGTTAAAAAGTCCAATTGTGTGGTTATTTTTGTGAATCAAGTACGAGAAAAAATAGGGGTGATGTTTGGCAATCCCGAAGTGACCCCCGGGGGACGTGCCTTAAAGTTTTATTCGTCAATTCGCTTGGAAATTCGACGCATTGAATCCATCAAGTCTGGCGTGGACATTATTGGGAACCGGGTACGGGTCAAGGTCGTTAAGAATAAAATTGCCCCCCCATTTAAGTTTACGGAGTTTGATATTGTTTTTGGTCAGGGGATTTCAAAAGAAGGTGACTTGCTTGATTTGGGATGTAACTTTAATATTATTGAGAAGAGTGGAACGTGGTTTTCATGCAAGAGCGAGAAAATGGGGCAGGGTCGAGAATCAGCCAAGCAGTATTTGCGTGATTCCGAAAAGTTAGCGGCCGAAGTAGAGGCCGAGATTAAGGAAAAAGTTCTTGAATTAAAATCAAATCCAAAAAAGAAAGGATAAATCATGGAATTAATGATCATTCTTGGTGGCGGATTTGCCGTTAGTATTGGCTTGCTAATTGTTCAAACACGTCGCATTAACAAGATACAAATTGCTGGTATCAAATCGGATACCATTATTAAGCAGGCGAATCGACAAGCCGATAAGACCCTTCGAGATGCCAAATTTCAGGCCGAAAAAGAGTCGAAAGCCATTATTCGTCGTGCCGAAGATGATATTTCATTTAAGAAACGTCAATTAAAAGAGTTAGAGCAAGATGTTCAGCGATCAAAAAGTCAGGTTCAACAATCTAAAAAGGATGTTGAAAAATTGCAGCTTCAGTTTGAAGAAAAGTTGGACGGCGTTAAGGAATTGCGAAAACGGCAAGATGATGTTTTAACTCAATTATTTGAAAAGTTGGAAACGGTGGCCTCGTTATCTCGAGAAGACGCTGAAAAATCCTTACTGTCACACGTTGAGGTTGTTGCAAAAAAGAGGGCTGGAAATCTAATTAAAACCATTGAGGACCAAGCGCGAAAAGTGGCCAAGCAACGTGCCACTGAAATTGTCCTTGAAGCGATTGAAAAAATAGGCGTGGAGACCGTTGGGTCAAACACAACGTCTGTGGTGTCGTTGCCAGACGATGAAATGAAGGGGCGAATTATTGGTAAAGAAGGACGAAATATTCGTTCATTTGAGACGGCATCAGGGGTGGATGTTATTATTGATGACACGCCCAATGGGGTTATTTTATCGTGTTTCGATCCGATTCGTCGTGAAACGGCACGAATTGCTTTGGACATGTTAGTCAATGATGGTCGTATTAATCCGGCCCGGATTGAAGATGCATTAAAAAAGGCGGACAATGACATACAACAAGTCATTAAGCAAAAAGGCGAAAAAGCCGTTGATGTATTGAACTTGGATTTGCACCCAAGTATTGTCGAAATGGTCGGTCGGTTGAACTATCGGACCAGTTATGGTCAGAATATTTTGGATCATTCCATTGAGTGTTCTAAAATTGCGGGCATTATTGCTGAAAGGTTGGGGGTGGATGTTGATTTAGCTAAGCGTGGAGCCCTATTACATGATGTCGGGAAAGCCATTGATTTTGTTCAAGAAGGTTCGCACGATGATTTGGGGGCCGAGATTTGTCGAAAATACGGTGAATCATCGGAGGTGATTAATTGTATTATGGCGCACCATGAAGATGAAGAGCCAGATACCGTTGAAGCGGTGATTGTTAAATTGGCGGATGCGTTATCATCGTCTCGTCCTGGGGCACGAAAAGAATCGGTTGAATTATATTTGAAGCGATTGGAAAGTTTAGAGAAAATTGCATTGGAGTTTGATGGCGTTGAAAAAGTATATGCCATTCAAGCCGGGCGTGAAGTGCGTGTGATGGTACGTCCCGATGATGTTTCCGATGACGGTGTATTCAAACTATCTCAAGATATTGCGGAGCGCATTGAGCGGGAAATGGATTATCCTGGGGAGGTAAAGGTCAATTTAGTTCGAGAAACAAGAGCTATTTCCATTGCACACTAAGGGGTTAAATATTCTTTGTTTAGGGGATATCGTTGGTCAAGCCGGCTGTGATATCCTCTATAACCAGCTTCCCGTATTGATTGATGATTACAATGCCGATTTTGTGATTGCAAATATTGAAAATGCGGCGTCTGGCTTTGGGTTTAACCAAAAAGTGTATCAGCGCCTTCAAGAATTAAATGTGGATGCCTTTACAACAGGCAATCATGTGTATGCCAAGCGAGATGTCTTAGACAATTTTGAATCATTTGACTGCCTTGTTCGCCCTCATAATTTGCCACATAAGCACCCAGGAACCGGAGTTCGGATATTTGATGCACATGGTCATCGTATTGCGGTTATTAATTTAATAGGACGTGTATTTATGTCACAATTGGCGGATTGCCCGTTTAAAACAATGGATGCCTTATTAGATAGTATCGACGCCGATATTATTGTCGTTGACTTTCATGCGGAAACAACGTCAGAAAAACAAGCGTTAGGGTGGTATTTATGCGATAAAGTTACCTTAATTTATGGGACACATACTCATGTTCAGACCAATGATTGCCGTTGTTTATCGCCCCGTACGGGGTATCTAACGGATTTAGGGATGTGTGGTGCGTATGATTCAGTGATTGGTATGGATAAAGATATTTCGGTTCGAAAATTTATAACGCAATTGCCGGAACGGCACCGGCCCGTCAAGCATCCTCGTCAATGGGTCATTGGGGGATTGATTTTATCGGTGGACATGGTGCAAAATAAAATTGATCATATCGAGGCATTTAATAAGGTGGTTCATAATGAAGCAAATTAAGGTCGTGGGTTTAAAAAAGGCATACCGGGGGCGAACCGTTGTTGATGGCGTGTCATTGCATGTGAACGAAGGCGAAGTTATTGGTTTGTTGGGACCCAATGGCGCGGGCAAAACAACCACATTTTATATGATTGTTGGGTTGGTTCGTCCCAACAATGGGCAAGTGTTTTTAAACAATCAGGATGTGACAACATTACCCATGTACAAGCGTGCGCGTCTGGGATTGGGGTATTTGCCTCAAGAACCCTCGATTTTTAAAAAATTAACGGTAGAAGAAAATTTGAGATTGTTGCTTGAGCTTGTGGAGCCCATTGCGGTGGATCAATTTGAAACACGAATAAATGAATTAATTATGGACTTGGGGTTAAATCATGTGCGGCATTCAAAAGGAATGCAATTATCTGGCGGTGAAAAACGTCGGGTTGAAATCGCTCGGGCATTATCATTAAACCCTTCATTCGTATTATTGGACGAACCCTTTGCCGGGGTTGACCCCATTGCGGTATCTGAAATCCAAGATATTATTAGTCGTTTAAAAGATCAAAATATTGGTGTCATTATTACGGATCATAATGTTCGAGAAACATTGGCAATTACGGATCGTTCTTACATTATTCATAAGGGCAC
>JBMTIN010000027.1:0-11306 GCA_049437345.1 Candidatus Marinamargulisbacteria bacterium | reverse complement strand
ACAGGTTTTACTTGGAATGCGACTCATCCCATTTTAACGGGCTGTTTGTTGCCGCCGAAAAACTTTTTCCACATGTTTTACAACAATACCGCTGAATCGTTTGATGATCGGATGTACGTTTAAACACCCCATGTTTTTGAGCATTATTAATGCGACAACATGGATTTTCCCCCCGAATAGTCATAAACTAAATTTATCAATTATTAACGTACAACGTCAAGTCTTGGCCACTTTTTTTATTTTTCAACCCACATACTAAATATTCCCCACAGGTTAATGGGGGAGTTTATAAAGTCTTTCTTCAATGCCCCTATTTTCCCATTATCTGAACTTCCGAACCACTCCTATACCGAGTCTATCGTCGCGATCGTCATCGTCGTAGCTGTCATTGTCACAGTTTTTGCCACTAACAAGAAGGCGATAATCATCAAAGAGACCAATCAAGACACAATAGTTAATTGACCATTTATCCTTTGTGTTTATCCATGTATTTGGTTGATTGGACTGATAAGATGTCAGTATCTTCTCTCTTGTCTTGATATACTTCATCATCCCCCCCGTAACCGCACCCAATCCGTCGATAATCTCATAGTTCCCGTCATTTATATTGTTAAATAGGGCTTGCTGCTCAGTCCAAGTCTTCCCCCTACTACCCGGTATCACGCCATTTTCTACACTCGGGTCCCCCACATACATCAACACCCATTGGTCATTATCCACCGGCCGGTTACTCCAACTATCTGTTGTTATCCACGTATTGTATAAACCCAATATCCGCAGCTTCGCATCTACACTATTCGGCATCGTTTCTTTGTGGCTATTCCACAATTCTAGCTGGCTCATTACCGTTATGAGCGTTCCACTACATAACTTTGGTATTATACATAACATGTGTGTCTGGTATATTTTCTTATTATTACTAAACGGGCAATTTTCTAATAATATATCATTTATATTGCTCGGAACATCTGGATAACTCTCGCTGCACCCAAAATAACTTCTCCAATCATCTCCACTCACATAATTGTTTCTATTTTCTAATTCTTTCTTTAAACTTGACCACAAATTTGTATCTATACTTTTTAATATGAGTGTATCACTTTTTATCCCTCCAGCTGAATCTCTAGCGCTCACTTTCACACGCCAACTTCCGACAGTATCTGGCATTGTTCCACTAAAACGCCTATTACCTGCATCAAAACTCAACCAACTCATCAATGGCCCTTCATTATGTTTTGCACTATAACTTAGCTCCCGATCTTCAGCATCTCTAAACGCTGTATCGGATATGGTATACCCAAATAAGTTTCCTTTTGTAAACGATACTTCTCCTAACGGAACTTGCAATACTGGCGTTGTGTTTACCAAAAATCGTACCGTGTCTGACACCTCACCTCCTTGACCGTCAATTACCGTTACCTTTATATCCCAGTATCCTGCCTGGGTTGCTATTCCACTAAACGTCCGAGTACTCGCATCAAAGCTCAACCATCTCGGCAATAATCCATCTGGCGTCCATCTATTGTAAGTGGCTCTGTAACTTAATGTGTCTCCGTTTGGATGAACAAACGTATTACTTGGAATTGTATAACTGAATATCAAACACATCACTCACCTGCTGACCACACCCATCCGTTGCACGTACACGTATATTCCACGTTCCGGCCACGACGGCTTCCCCACTAAAACGGCCACTTTCCGGATGAAAAATTATCCAAGGTGGTAACCCCTCTCCATTGCTCAACTCAGCCTCAAAACTCAAGCGGGTTCCGTCGGGATCTTCAAATGCTTCCTCCCCTATCTCCCAAACAAACGATTCTCCCATTGTTATCACACCAGGACGCTTCATTCCTGCGCCTATCCGAGGAGACTGGCCGTCTGTTTTAAATAACACTCTCTGATTCACCTCACGGCCTTGTCCATCATACGCCACCAACTCTACCTCTATATCCTCTTCCTGATTTACCGGCACCCGCCCTGTTACCACCCCACTTTTATTTACATTAAACCATTTTGGCAACGCCTCTTTACTTGCCTGACTCACACTGTAATTCAAGACATTTCTCTCTGGATTATAAAAACCTTTACTTATATCGTCTTTATATTCCTCTCCCGGACACATCCCTTTTGGATCATACCCCTTCCAGTGCGGCCCTTGATTGAGTGATGCCGGATTTCCACCAATCTCTCTCAATAACACATATACCACAATTCCCATACCTCCCATCGCCATCATCAGCCACAGTATCTGATTAACTACCGGTTGATTCGGTATCGGATACTTCTTTATTCCTTCATACAGCTTACGGCCTACTCCCTGAACATCCATCCTATAAGTCTCTTCTTTTCTATTATTTAACGCCTCTCCATTATTGCCACCATCATCATCACGCCGACTGTCTTCCCTTTCCAACAATTCTATTTCAATGGCTTTTCTCCTTACGTCTTGATTATATGCCTCTATTACATCTCGTAGCACTCGGTTTGGAAACAGCCTGTCTATACTTAAGGGCTTTCTCGTGTTGGGGTCCGTGCCATTTTGCTTTACCCATTGCTCTATCGCTTCGCGTTCATAGGTATGTCCATCCATTGTTATCACCGGATCTGTCATACATCTCCTGGGTGATACTACAAACAAATTCATTCGGCGGCTCCGACTGTACCTGCGGTTGAATCTGGATTACTTGGGGTTGAATCTGAATTTGCTTGAAGGTGTGATTACTATTGGCCGGATTATTGCGCTTAGATTCATCTGTAAAAGAATTATTGTACCTACCTTGATTTAGTCTTATCAGTTCCTGTTGCCTATTCTGCTCTATTCCTTGAACATTGACCCTATATTGTCTTGACTGTTGTTGTATTCCTTGCATATTTATCTCCTTTTATTTCTTTTCTAAACGTGCCTTTTAACTCTCTAGATATATATGCTGCACGCTATCATCTTTGAAAAACACCATCACACTCATTTCATCACGATTTGCTATGGCTTTTTTTCTTTTTTATTTGAATTTTCATATATTATCAAATATATCTGTCGTTTTATAGTCTCTTTTTATCACCTGACTACCCACATATTCATCCCAAATTCCCCCATTAAAATGGTAAAGAATCGGGTGATGTTACATATAGTATTAATCTCTTTATGCCATATATTGACATTAATTCCAGGATTCGATACCATATAAATCATGAAAGTACGGGGGAATGACCTGTTGCCGAATAAAAAATACGTATCTGAATAGCGTTTACAAGCGAACATCCGATGGTCAAACCCTTCGACGATATCGATGCAAAATCTGTGGGAAACATTTTTCGAAGAACGGGGACATTATGCTCACATTGATGCCATCCAATGTGATGAATTGACGACCAAACATACCAAATGCAAGCCTTTGTCGGTGGCCGTGGATAAAAAAGAGCGGAAAATCTTGGGGGTTCGGGTGTCGAAAATGCTACGGAGCATTTGGCGGAAATATCTCGCAAAAAATACGGAAAACGGCCCGATCAACGGCCAGAATTTACATTCAATCTCAGATTTTTCGTTTCCGCCAATTATTGTGTTTCGCGACTGCCCCCCTCGCTTGCTTGGCACCGCTCAATGTCGTCGCATTCCTTGTGGTTCAACCTGTACAGGTTTTACTTGGAATTCGACTATTGTTTATTCCACCGTCACACTTTTGGCCAAGTTTCGCGGCTGGTCCACATCGCATCCCAACTGAACCGCAATGTAATACGACATAATTTGCAAAGGAATCACCGTCAATAATGGGGTTAATTCATCGCTGGCCGCCGGAATATAAATAACATCATCCGAACCATCGCTGAGCGCATCATCCCCTTCCGTTCCAATCATAATTAACCGACCCCCACGGGCCTTTACTTCTTGGATATTCGACATCATTTTTTCGTACGTGGCCGTTTTTGGCACCACACATACCACGGGCAATTCATCGTCAATCAGGGCAATCGGACCGTGCTTTAACTCACCCGCGGGATACCCCGTAGCGTGAATATAAGACAATTCTTTTAATTTCAACGCCCCTTCAAGTGCCGTAGGGTAATTTAACCCCCGCCCAATAAAAATAAAACTTTTGGCGTCAAAATAACGTGACATCATGGCCTTAATGGCATCTTCTTGACTGAGTGTTTTTTCAATTAATACTGGCAACATTTTAATATTTTTAATATGCGTCAAATAATCGGGTTCCGATAGTGTGCCTCGAATACGCCCCAAATACAATGAAAATAAATAAATGGTTAAAATTTGACCCAAATAATTTTTAGTACTCGCCACCCCAATTTCTGGACCAGATTGAGTATAAATAACACCATCCGACTCACGATCAATCGAACTCCCGGCCACGTTTACAAACGATAAAATCGAAAAGAACTTGCTCTTGGCTTCCCGAATGCACGCCAACGTATCGGCCGTTTCACCAGACTGAGAAATGGCAACCACAATTTCATTTGAACTGCTTAATAACCGGCGGTATCGAAATTCCGACGAAATATCAACCTCCGTTGGCACTCGTCCCAAATCCTCAATCAAATACTTACCAATAAGCCCGGCATGCCACGATGTGCCGCACGCCTGAATAATAAAACGAGACATGTCTTTCAAGTCGTTTTCTTTGAACTTTAAATTTGGAAACACAATATCGTTCCCATGAAGGTACGTATCTAAAATAGTCCGAACCACCTGAGGTTGTTCATGGATTTCCTTTTGCATAAAATAGTCATACCCACTTTTTTCGGATTGCTCCGATGTCCAATGAACATCGGATACCTGATACGATGAAGGCTCCCCCGAAAAATCATATACATTAATATTTTTTCGACAAACCCGCGCAATGGTACTATCTTCTAAATAAATTACTTTTTTTGTATGTGGCACCAGCGCATTTACATCAGAAGAGACATAGTTTTCTTTCGTCCCCACCCCAATGACCAAAGGGCTATTTTTTCGAGCCACCACCATGGCCTCTGAATCGTGAGCACTCACGGCACAAAACGCAAACGACCCCACCAATTTTTCGGCGGTTTTCTGCACGGCTTTTACTAAGCATCCGTCGTAATTTTTTTCAATTAAATGAACAATCACCTCACTGTCCGTTTGGGATCGAAACAAATATCCCTCTTGAACCAGTTCAGACTTTAATTGCATGTAATTTTCAATAATACCATTGTGAACAATTGAAAATTGCCGCCTTGCATTTAAATGAGGATGCGCATTCACTTCGTTTGGAACCCCATGCGTGGCCCAACGAGTGTGGCCAATCCCTAACATAGCCGTGCTATTTTTGGTCTCCAATTCCTTGGCCAATACATGTACTTTTCCCGTCCGTTTCCAGCTGCTAATTTCATCATCTGCCACCACCGCCACTCCCGCAGAGTCGTACCCGCGATAACTCAATCGTTCTAATCCCACAATGAGTACCGACAAAATATCTTTTTTACCAACGTATCCGATAATTCCACACATAATTATTTAATCATTGATGCCACCACATCGCCACCAACCATGCGCTGGAGTTCGGTAGGGACATCTTCCTTTCGTATTTCCTCTATATTAACACACGTTTCAACCCCTGTCGTTTTCTTGGTAATCGTGAAGTGGGCATCCGCACACCGTGCAATTTGAGGCAAATGCGTCACCACCAATAATTGATGGTTCCTGGCCAATTTTGCTAAAACGTCCCCCATATAGTTGGCAATGAGTCCGCCCACCCCGGCGTCAACTTCATCAAAAATCAATAGCGGTTGATTTAATACCGACGATTGCCCCACAATTAACGCCAACATCACTCTCGATAACTCGCCGCCAGACGCGACCTTTTTTAACGAACACAACGGCATGTTGGGATTGGCACTGAACATAAATTCAATGGTATCTTGACCACACCGATTTAACTGAGATGTTCGGGTTATCTGAACATCTAACCGAGCATCGGCCATCCCCAATTGGGCCAATTGCGCATGCAATGCCGTTTCAAATGGGGCCTTAATCGCCATGCGTTGCTGAGACAATTGATCCGCCAAATCCATGGCACGCTGTTTCGCCGCATCCACATCCACCGAAATAGTGGCGGCATTTTCCAATAGGGTCACTAGCTCATCGCGTCGCTTTTTGGCCAACTCATACGCATCCAATAAGTCATCCAAGGTGGTGGCTTGATACTTCACTTTTAATTTAAATAACTGATTTAATCGGGCTTGAATGGTGTCCACGTCCAGTGTCTCCAAATAATCAATATCCAACATTTCAGTAGTCATGGCCTGAGACAACCGCGTTAAATCTTCAATCATATGCCCGGCATCCAGTAACGGTTCTCCCGGTCGGCTATGGGTTAATTTTACAACCGTTGCATCCAATTCTTGCAATGTATCTACCGCGGTATTGGCCAATCGTTGAGTGGTTTCCACCATTTTTTTACGATCATGCAACGCATCGCATGTGGCTTGCTGTTCCTGAAGACGTGTATCCTCGCCCCGTGCCACAGCCGCGGATTCAATATCTTGAATTAACGCCGTTAGATCCACGAGTTCGGCGTCTAATTTGGCTTGATCTTGCGTCAAAGCGATCTGATTTAACGCCAGTTGATCATAATTGTTAAATGCCTGTAAATAGTCCGATTGAAGACTCTTTGCCGTGGCCGATAACCCGGCATCGAATAACGGCATGTGATTCGCCGAATCCAACAATTCAATCACCTGATGCTGTGCCGTTAAAAACACCACCTTCGACATGACATTTTTCAATATTTTTAATGAGACTGATTCATAATTTAATTTATTCACCGTAGGCCGAGACCGATATAATCGTCGTGATACAATTAATCGGCCATTATCTAAATATTCCTTTGGAATATCGACGGTATCGGGAATCACAAACGTGGCTTCAATAAACGCCATGTCTTTTCCGGGCAAAATCATGGACGCAAGCGCTTGCTGGCCGGCCAACAATCCCAAGGATTTAATAATCAACGATTTTCCGGCCCCTGTTTCACCGGTAATAACATTAAACCCGGATCGAAAATCAACCGCCAATGACGTTACTAAAATAATATTATTTAATTGCAACGACTCAAGCATGTCTGTAATAATATACGGTTGCATCGCCCCATGCAAATCGTTCCACGGTCTGGTGAACCTGAATAAAGTCCGGATGCGCCACCCCATGACTCACCGTAACTAAATACCCCCCACTGGGAATATGGGTTAAGCATGTGGCCATCACCCGTTGGCGGTTTTTGCGTGACCATGACGTCCATACGCATAGAAAAACCACCGAATTATCCGAAAAATAAGGAATGGAAAACTGACAACGGACCCGAGACACCCTGAGCAATCGACATCCCCATTGAACCCACCGACGGCACCAGCGCTGGTGATCACAACACACCACGGTCTTATGATGAACCAAGCGCATAAATAAGGAAGGGATCCCTTCACCCCCACCAATATCAACAAAGGTACGACACCCCAATACACACGAATGGGTCATAATGCGGTGAATGGTCCGTATGGGTGATGATAAATAATTCGTATCCCCATTCACCGTGGTTCCAAAAAACAATCGAAACCCACGTAAATACGTCACCGTCGCATAAAAAAGTAAAAAACGAATCATTAGAAGATTATTACGTCACGGATTTCCATGGATTTTAGTATACAATGAAGCCATGACCACGTTTAGCATTATTAATCCCTACACACTAAATGTAACGCAAACCATCAACTACGATACTCTCAATATCAGCCATGCTAAATTGAGCCAGCTTCACCACGCCTTCAATGCATGGTCAAAGGATCACTCAATTCACGTCGCTCCGTGGCTGACGGCACTGGCAAATCAACTCCACACCCAACGCGACATCATCGCGACAACCATTAGCGAAGACATGGGTAAACCCATTTCAGATGCCCAGCGCGAAGTTCAAAAATGCATTGACGCTGGTCATTATTTTTCGGATCATGCATCGCGATTCTTAACACACATGACACATGAAAAAGGGCACCGAAAACCCCTCGGCGTCATATTGGGCATTATGCCTTGGAATTTTCCCCTATGGCAATTAATTCGATTTATGATCCCCGCCATATTAGTGGGCAACACGGCATTAATTAAACCCTCCCCCAATACGTATCGAATCGCTCAGTTGTTGTACGAATGCCAGCCATCCAGCCACCGTATTTTCGATATCACCATCCCCAACCACGACCACACCTCAGAACTTATATCTCACCCACAGGTTCAAGGCGTATCCTTCACGGGGAGTGTCCCCGTTGGACGTCATGTTGGCGCATTGGCCGGGCAACAACTCAAGCCCTGTGTCCTGGAACTCGGAGGATCCGATCCCTATATTATATTTAACGATGCGCCATTAGATGCCGCCATTGATGCCGCGGTTCAGGCACGATTCTCAAATGCCGGCCAAACCTGCATCTCGGCCAAACGATTTTTATTTGAGGCGTCGATTTTTGATACTGCCATCGCCCGTTTTCAAGAAACCGTTAAAGCCAACATCATCGCTGGCCCCCCATTACACCCCAATACAACCATTGGCCCCATGGCACGCCACGACTTAAAAGATACCCTTTTGCGCCAATTGGCCGATGCCAATTTGCCGTCATCGGCCATTATTTATACTCATACCAAGGCCAACAGTGCGGGGCATTATGTCCCGCCCATGATTATTGATGGGCGTGGCCTATCTCCCAATAACCCACTCAACGCATCGGAATTATTTGGCCCTATCGCCATCTGTGATTCATTTCGTACCACCGATGACGCCATTCAAAAAGCCAACGCATCCATCTATGGGTTGGGAGCTAGCATATGGACAAAAAATCAAACCATTGTAAATGACTGTATTGATCGCATTGAGTGCGGGTCATTGGCCATTAATCAACCGGTACATTCCGCATTTGACACCCCATTTGGTGGGTGGAAAGCCTCCGGACTTGGCGTAGAGCTAGGCATTGAGGGGGCACTAAGTTTTACCAAGTTTAAAGCGATTCAGTCCAAAACCACCGCTTAAATGCTGCCCATAAACATGCCATAACCCCCACCCCCAACCATGGCCACTTCGCATACATTGATACCCCCGTTGTCGGCGACACCCACTGAGTCAACACGGCCTCGTTATTTGCCGTGGCCACCGCTTGAAGATGTCCCCGATGATCAATAATCGCCGACTCTCCCCCATTGGCCGACAACATCACTGGCGTTTGATACGTCGCCGCATGAACCATCGCAAATGACCGCATTTTTTTTCCCGCCGATGTCCCATTAAACCACGCGTTATTTGCTAAAATTGCAACCACACTGTTTAAGGGTGTGGCCATCATTTCCCCATACACGCCTTCCAAACAAATGAGTGGACGAATAAACGTATGCTGAAATGGCATATCAATAACCACATCACCGGCTTGAAAATCATTAAACAGCCATTCCGACGGAACCCATGCCGACAACACGGGTCGAAATGGCAAGGTTTCACCAAAGGGCATTAACCGTTGTTTTCGGTACATAATGGGGGGGTGTTCTGGTTGAATAAATACACTTCCATTAAAGGCCCCGTCATCAATAAAACTACCCACCAACAAAGATTGCCGCGTCGCATTACTGTGCGCTTGAAGCACATCAAACAGGGGTGTTTTTGTTAAGGTTGTTGGCAAAATAGTTTCTGGAAACACCACAATATCGCCCGTGGCCATGGCCAATTGACGCCGATACCGGTCTTCCAATTCAGGCCAATAACGATGATTTAATTTTTGATATTGCGAAATATCGCTTTGAATTACACTCGCCAAAAAAGGCGACGTCAATGCCACCTCAGGGCCACGAATGCACATCATGGCACCAATAACGGTCCCAAGGACTGCAAGAAATCGCCATTGATACCCGCAAAAAAATAAATACACCAATACATTAATGCCAACGATTAAGCCCCCCACCGCCCAGGGTCCCACCACATTATAAATGGGTAACCATTCCACCCATGGAGCCAACCCCACCGCTAAATTTCCGTTGGGATTCCCAAATCGCCCCACGGATTTCACCCACTCCATCCATGGCCATAGTAGAGGCAGCCCCCATACCCACACCTTTTTACCCGTCGTCCATTTATATAAAACCCACCCCCCAATACCATAGAATAACGAAAAATATACCGTTGCCATTAGCCATAATACTATCGCAATCACCACATGCGTATCGTCATTCAACGCCAATAAAAATGCATGCAGTATCGCCATATAAGTAACGCCCCACACCCAAAGAGTGGTGGGACGAAGCGATCGAAAAAACAATGGCACCAACGATACCCATACCCCCATCGGAAAATAATGATACGATGCCGCCATGGCCATGGCCGACATTATGGGCCACCCCCACGACATCATTGCACCGACACCTCCCACGAAACAATCTTGGCTGGTGAGTCGGGAAATAGCGACACGTCATTCGTGCCACGCTTGGACGGCGCATTGGATATTAATTCAATAGATTCAATCGACCCCATTACATCTTTAGTATTATTAAGCTGACTATTAATAGAAGTGGTCACCAATGAATAATACAACACCGTCCCATCCAAATTTAAATCGTTCACTGACATCGTAAAAGACACGGTGGACCCAGACACTGAATAGTTATCAATCGACAATAATGTCGATTGATAACTATAATGTTGCGTTTCGGTAGCCGTAGCTAAAAATGGGCCTTTGGTTATGGTCACATCCGACGCCTTTAGTGTCAGAACACCTCCCCACGACTTAAAATAATTGGCATAAAAGTAATTCAGGTCCCCATCATTGCTGGCTTGATCTACGGCAACTTGATTATAGGTCTCACCAGGAATAAAAAAATAAACCCCGGTGGTCCGGGTATCCACAGAAAAAGACGCGCTGCCAAAAATCAAATAATATTGGTAATTCGAAAAATTCATGGGGCCGTTAAACGTGATTGAAAACGTCACTTCAGAGCCGGCACTTTCTTTTAACGTGACCGTATTTGCACAGCCGACAAGAAACCAACCCATGAGGCCAACAAAAACCGTTATAATTAATGGCCTAACGTTGAATTGACTCATCGTCAAAAACACCTTCCAAACGAAATGATTCGTATTTATTGCTTGTAAATCCCATGTTATTTTCAGGGAATGCATTAATTGTAAATTGAAAACGGTATTCTTCCAACAACCGATTGTACATCAGTGTCAATTTTCGCTCGTGCAAATCTTTGGTAAGCGACAATGTTTGCAACTGATAGTCCTGCTTATTTTTGGGCGAATAGGTAAAAT
>JBMTIN010000026.1:0-12092 GCA_049437345.1 Candidatus Marinamargulisbacteria bacterium | reverse complement strand
ATTGATTTTAAACGCATGGGCGATATTGCTCGATCCGTTGGGGCCTACTTTATGGTCGATATGGCACATATTGCCGGGCTTGTGGCCAGTGGTCATCACCCATCGCCGTTACCTCACGCCGACGTGGTTACCTCAACCACCCACAAATCACTGCGTGGTCCTCGAGGAGGGATTATTCTAACCAACACCGAAGACCTGGCCAAACAGTTTAATAAATCTGTTTTTCCTGGCAATCAAGGGGGACCATTAATGCATGTCATCGCCGCCAAAGCGATTTCATTTAAAGAAGCTTTGGCGCCGGAATTTAAAACATACCAACAACAAGTGGTGGCCAATGCTCAGGCCATGGCGGCTGAGTTTATGGCCCGCGACTTTAAAGTGCTGACCGGTGGATCCGACAACCATTTAAATCTGGTGGACCTTCGCAATAAAGGATTAACCGGTAAAGTGGCAGAAAAAGCATTGGATGCCATTGGGGTTACGGCCAATAAAAATGCCGTGCCCTTTGATACAGAAAGCCCTTTTATTACATCGGGACTTCGATTTGGAACTCCCGCCGCCACGACCCGGGGATTTAAAGAGCTGGAATTTAAAGAAATTGTTGCCATTATTGACGTTGTACTCAGTCACCTGGATGATCCTTCCGCTATGGAAAACGCCAAACAACGGGTTCACGCACTTTGTGCCAGGTACCCCTTGTACCCAACCGCCTAAATGACCATTGGCTACTTGGGGCCTAAGGGCACTTTTACTGACTTTGCCTGCCAACAATTTATGGCCAAAGAACACCTAATAGAGACCGTTAAAACCCGTCCTTTTCAATCGTTGGATCACCTATTTGACGCATTAAATAACGGCGATGTTTCCGGCATTTTTTCACCTATTGAGAACTCCATTGAAGGCCCGGTTAACCGGGTACTAGATCGGCTGATTCATTACGATCAAACACGCATTGAACGAATTTATGAAATGCCCATCCATCAAAGCCTTTTAAGCCCAAACCCTGATCTTGTTGTTTCAAATATCCAGCACATTGTGTCCATGCCCCACGCGATTGCCCAGTGCTATCATTTTATTCGCACACACTGCCCCAACGCGACTATTCATCACGCATCATCAACAGCGGGGGCGGTATCGTTAATGGATGGGCTGAATATTGATCCCAATGTTACGGCCATTATTGGTCACGCACATATTGTCCATTATTTTCCCGTGCATTTAATTCAAAAAAACACCCATGACGACGGCCAAAACCATACCCAATTTGCCCTCATTACGCAAGCCCCCTTCCCTCCGTTACCACCTCAACGCCCGACTTTAGGATTCATTGCCTTTTCAACGCCAAAAGATCAACCCGGCAGTTTGTTATCGGTCCTAGATATTTTTAAAAGTGCCAATATTAACTTAACCAAAATATTATCTCGCCCCGAAAAATCAGCCATGGGGTCCTATATATTTTATATTGAGTTTTTGTCAAATTTCGCTACACTATCTACTATGGACTTACTGAATCAAGTCAAATCACTTACGCTCTATTTTAATCATCTCGGGGAGTACGGATATTGCAAGTTACATGATTAATCCCAAACAATTACGAGAAGATCCCGATACTCTGGCACAATCATTAAAAGATCGCGGCTGTGCCCCCGATCTCTTCAATACATTTAAAACATTGGATGATAAATGGCGAAAAAAACAATTGGCACTTGAAACAATGCAAGCGGAACGCAATCGTTTGATTCCAAAAGGAAAACCATCCCCCGAACAACGTACGGCATTAAGTGAATTGTCCGCCAAACTCAAAGAACTTCAAACGGAGGTCGTTGCAATAAAAGACACCCTTCATGATCATGCATTGACCATTCCCAATATTGTTCAAGCCGACACCCCACAGGGCACCAGTGAAAACGACAATGTGGTGGTTCGAACCCAAGGAACCCCACCGACATTTTCGTTTACCCCCAAACCTCACGATGTTTTGGCCAAAGATTTAGGTCTGATTGACTTTGAACGTGCCACCAAAATAGCCGGATCCCGATTTGCCATATTCACTGGCATAGGTGCGCGCTTGGAACGCGCCGTCGCTGCGTTTATGCTGGATACTCATGCCAACCAATTTGGATATACGGAAATTAGCCCGCCGGCCATCGTCAATACCCAATCGTTGCAAGGCACTGGCCAATTGCCAAAGTTTAAAGACGACCAATACGAATTGGGCAACGACTATTGGCTTAGCCCCACGGCTGAAGTCCAATTGACTAATATTCATTACGACGAAATTCTGAATGAACAGCAATTACCGTTAAAATATTGCGCATTTACCCCCTGTTTCCGAAAAGAAGCCGGGAGTTACGGCAAAGACATGAAAGGGCTCATTCGTCTTCATCAATTTAATAAAGTGGAATTGGTGCAGTTAGCCACCCCAGAAACATCCAATGATCAATTAATGGCCCTACTATCGCATGCCGAATTCATATTAACCGCATTAGAATTACCGTACCGTGTAGTAGAACTGTGTCGGGGCGACATCGGGTTTTCGTCATCAAAAACGTTTGATCTTGAAGTATGGCTACCCTCTCAAAATCAATACCGGGAAATATCGTCGTGTTCCAACTGTTTAGATTTTCAGGCCAGGCGATCTAAAATACGATATAAAGATGCAGAGAACACCACACGTTATGTTCACACATTAAATGGGTCTGGATTAGCTGTGGGCCGAACCATTGCTGCAATTATTGAAAATTATCAAACCAATTCTGGTATACTGAAAATACCCCAGGTATTGCAACCTTATATTGGATTGGAGGCCATTTCGCATGAATGCAAATACGATTAATTTATTTAAAGCACTGGCCAATGAAGATCGCTTAAAAATTATTCAACTGCTCATTAAAAACAATGAAATGTGCGCACAAGATGTTCAGAAACATTTTTTTTTAGAACAATCCACAACATCGCATCACCTGAACACATTGCGACGTGCCGGTATTACAAAAGCCCGAAAAAAAGGTCGAAATGTGTATTATTCGATGAACTTACCCACCTTTTTAGGTGCCCTGGATGCTTTTAAAAAGGACCTATCTTCATGACATTGCCCCTGGAACCATCCTCTGAGTCCAGTACACCATTACAGGATCTCTATAACGATGAGACCGTCATGACATCGGGTCTTTTGCCACAAAAAGAAGCCCTCCACAAAAAATTTATTGAAACGCTTCAAAATGTGTTGCCTCACTTGGGCAAAGATGAAAGCAAAATTGTGTCCGCTCTCATTATTTTGGCCCTTAAACTTGAAGGAATTATCGGCAAAGACATTTCCGAAAAGGACACCAAACTCATTGAAATTCTAAAAAATATGATTATTGAAAATAACGACAAAAAAGAATCCGCCCTAAAAATGGCGGAGCGATTATTAAATCAACGCCCGTCATCCAACGACGCCTCTTGAATAATATAATTTAAAAAGGCTAGGTTCCCCTCGTGCGATGGTTTTATTATCACAAAATGTCCCACCCACTCCCGCCCATAAATGGCCATATCCCCAATAAAATCCAATATTTTATGACGAGTAACTTCATCGGTGTATCGCGGTTCATTCAAATAACCCGTATCGGATACCACTAATGCATTATCCAAACTCCCGCCTTTGGCCAACCCCTGATTACGCAAGGCCTCAAGTTCATGGGTAAAGCCATACGTTCGTGCCGACGCAATATCATCAATATACCGACTCTCACTGTGCACATAAGAATAAGCAACCGTCTTTAACCAATGTTGCGGATACGATACATAGGCATCAATTTTGAAATCCTCGGATGGCATGGCCATATAATGCGATTCATTATGCTCAAAATGAGTATCCAATGAAATGCACCCCCGAGGACGCTCCGCCGTTAAGGGCACCAACACTGGTTGAAGCGCCCGAATAAACTCAATGGCACTGCCATCAAGAATTGGTAATTCATAATGAGTTAATGTCACGATAATATGCGTTAAAGACAATGCATAACACGCGGATAAAAAATGCTCGGGGGTTTGAATCGTGATCCCCCCATGAGTCAATGTGGTTGACCGAATATTCGATGTCCCCATAGCTTGGGGCGACATGACTACCCGTTGATTACCCAAACAAAATGAGATGCCTCTTTTATTTGGATCCGGTGCGACCGTCATGGTGACGGCTCGCCCCGAATGAATGCCGATCCCTTGAATTTGAACGGACTTACTTAATGTATTCATACCCCCCCCACTAAAAAATAAGGGGGGTTAATCATACATGGCACTGTAATTATAAATACGTTACCATTCCAAGCTACCCGATTGATACTCGCGAACCGTGCCCTCAAAAAAATTGGTTTCAATCATATTACTTTGAGTAAACTCATCCAGCCAAGGAAACGGGTTCTCAACATTAAATGCGGTATCAAGACCAATGGACTCGAGTCGCATATCACCAATAAATTGAATATACTCGGTTAACATTATGGGCGTTATTCCGAGAATACCATTACCAATGCACGATACACCCCATTCAATTTCCATTTCAACCGCATCTAAAATATTTTGACGAATGGTACTCTTTACGTCATCTGTCCATACTTCGGGTTGTTCTGATTTGATGGTGTTAATAATATTAACGAATAGCCGAACATGAAGGTCCTCGTCTCGATTAATAAACTGAATCATTTCTTTACTGCCCGGCATTTTATTATGTCGCCCAAAGTTATAAAAAACCAAAAACGCACTAAAAAAGAAAATGCCTTCAAAAATTAAATTGGTTGAACAGGCTTCTAAAAATTCTTTTGCCCCTTCGGTGGTTTTGGTTTCAAAATCAGGGCGATTAATTTTATACATGGACTCTAAAACACGTTTATTCTTATAAAACAAATTTTTATCTTTTCGATACAATCCATAAACTTCCTCAGGATCAAGGCCAACGGCTTCTACCATGCAAGAATAACTATCCACGTGCAAACATTCTTCATAAATTTGACGGGCAACAGCTAAAACAACTTCGGGCGATGTGATGTGTGGTTTAATAACCTCTGATAACGAATTAACAAGCAACCCATCCAAGTTAGATGCAAAGGATAACGCACGCAAAAAACATTGCTTTTCCTGGGCTGTTAATTCATTATTTTCCCATTGCTCTTTATCTTTTTGAAAAGAAATTTCTTCGGCCACCCAGTTATTTTTCTGCATACCTTTAAAAATATCGCGCGCCCATGGGTGCTTCAAAGGAGATGCCTGTAATAACCCATCATCATACCCATTAATAATGCGACGCTTATTAATAATGCTTTGATTGGTCATTTCTCCCACCTCGGTAAAATCCCCCTGAAACATTTTATTTCCAACTGGCATGACTATGTACTCCTTTTTTTCTTAACCGTTTATCAATTCAACAAAAAACACCTGTTTATAATCGAATAAATAAACCCGTTTATTTAATACTACCTATCAATTGATGCAGATTCAAATCTAAAATTTGATTGGTTTATAATGCTCATTATTTCAGAAAATTAGATTGTTTGACAACTTTATTTTAAATTAATTTAACTAAAAAAATAAAAAAAGCAAAAAAAACCTATTTTATTCTTCTACTATATGGGGTTTCCATGCAATATTTGATATTATCTAATCTATGACAATTTGTACTCAATTCAAAGATATTTTAAAGAAAAAAGGTATCGGAAAAACCATGAGCAAGCACCTCTCATCCGATGATATTCAATTTGCATTGACACATTTTTTGTCCCCCGACATTTCCCTCTCTACCAAATCAACCTTATTAACCGCTTGGGCCATGTTGCCAGCCAACAAGGACGAAAAAAAAGCATGGACTACACTTCAAACCAACCTTAGTCACTTGCCACCGGAATTGCATTTTTTAGTCAAAAAAAACCGTAATTCGCCCAACTTTTTTGATCAATGCATATATCAATTAATGGACGAAAAACCCTTACCCATTAACGAATTATGGTCATGTTTAGATGCCATTCATACAGGGGATATGCCATCGTATAAAGCCGCCAGTTTATTTGAGGCCTTACGCTTAAAAGAAGAAACATTCGAAGAAAACCAAACATGCCTTCATTTTTATACTCAAAAAACCACTAAAATCACATTAGATATTCCACTGCTCATTGACATGGCCACAGCCTATGATGGTTTTAATCGAAGTTATTTTTTACAACCATTTGTGGCGGCATTATTGGCCGCCATCGGAATCCCATGCTTATTGCATGGGGTCAAAGACGTGTCCCCTAAAAATGGCATGAACACCCATAAATTATTTTTGATGGCCAATAAAAACCCTTTGGCATCCATGGATCAAGTGGCGGCCACCATCTGTAATCCTGAAATTGGTTGGGGCTACGCCGATCAATCCGTATTTTGCCCGGCGCTCAATGCGCTAATTCCAACACGCATCGATATGATAAAACGACCAGTACTCTCCGCCATCGAAAAATGGCTTCGCCCCTTAAATGCGGATCGAACCGTATGCCTCACCGGATTTACTCATGCCCCATACAAGCAAAAAACCATTGATTTGGTGCATCACTCCAAACAATACAGTGACTTAATACTCTTGCGTGGTGTTGAAGGATCAACGCTATTTCCCCATGACCGACGCACCCCCTTTATTGTATCCACCGGTGATACCCCTCCGACCTTTAATTTTATTAGCCCCGGAACATTTAATCTTAAAATACCCGCCATTGATCCACAATCCCCCGATCAGAGCTTGGCATTAGGCGTCAAGGCATTGCAAGGGAAGCATCGGGCACTACAAACCTATTTATGTTATCAGTGCTTGGCCATTGGTCATGCTCTGGGAAGAAGCCCTGGCCCATTGTCAACCGAGTTGTCTCAGGCGATTTCATCCGGAAAAGCATTGGCCCACTGGAAGGCACTAATGTAGTGCTTCGCCCACTCTTTGAATAATATCTGTGGATGAATATCCGGACAAAAAAGACAGGCAACGAACCTGGCCACCGTAATCCGTAACGGTCTTATATTCCGGCAATTCGGTCACATTATAATCCCCCCCTTTTACATGAATATTTGGCTGAATTTTTTCTAAAAGTGCAACAGGCGTCATTTCTTCAAATATCACCACCGCATCCACCGGTTTAAGGGCCAATACCATCGTCGCTCGAAACAACTCGTGATTAATCGGGCGCTTGGGTCCTTTTAATTCACGAACAGACGCATCGGAGTTAATACCAACAATCAACTGATCGCCCAGCGCTTTGGCTTCCGTTAAATACTGCACATGCCCAGGATGCAATAAATCAAAGCACCCATTGGTAAATACCAAAGTCTGACCGGCCAAAGGCCCCGTAAACGATAAAATATTATGTAAGCTGTAAATGGGGCACATGCGGTTGAATCTCGGTTAAGGTCGCGGTACTGGTTCCTACTTTAGCAATCACCACGCTGGCCGCACCATTGGCCACGTGAATCATATGATCAATCGGCCAGCCATTGGCCAAACCATACCCCAATGCAGCAATGACCGTATCTCCCGCACCAGTTACATCCAGGACGGCCTTGGCTTTGGTTGGATAATTCACCATTGTCTCAGGGGTGATCACTGAAATTCCTTTTTCACTGCGTGTGAGTATCACGGTCTGAAACCCATGTGTTTTAATTAGATGCGTAGCAAAGGATTGGATATCGGCATCGGTTAAAAATGTATCCTGAGAACTCATCGCAATAAACTCACTCATATTGGGGGTAATCATGGTGGCCCCAGCGTATTTTTTAACATCCTTGCCTTTGGGGTCCACCATCACGGGAATGGCATGGGTCTGCGCTAATTGAATGATCGACGATGTCACGTTTTGGCACAAAACGCCCTTATTATAATCCGATAAAATAACGGCATCGTATTGATGAAAGTCCACCGATAACTGTCCTTTTATGCCCTGAAAAAAATCCAAAAAATCGGTTATTTTTTGCTCATGATCAATGCGACACAACTGATGATTCTTGGCCATTACACGGGCTTTCGTAATGGTCACCCAATGATCCTTTTGAATCATCCATGTCAAGTGAATGCCGGCATTTTTAAGCACACCAGATAAATGTGTGGCATTTATATCGGTGCCCATGGCACCCAATAGCGATACCTGACATCCCAGCGCACGTAAATTATGAGCCACATTACCCGCCCCACCCAATTGATACGTATGCTCACTCACATGACATACTGGGACCGGCGCTTCGGGCGATATCCGAGACACCGTAGACCAAATGTATTCATCTAAAATTACATCCCCCACAACCAATATATTTGGTGATTTATTTGTCATTGTATATCTATTTTACTTTGTATTTAAAAAGATGGGAAATACCATTTACATTGTCTATTGTCAGCGCTTCACGGAAGAAGGCTTGCGAGTAATCCCACCGCTTTGTATAATAAATCATGGTTGTCGGGGTATAGCGCAGCCCGGTTAGCGCACCTGTTTTGGGAACAGGGGGCCGCAAGTTCGAATCTTGCTACCCCGACCATTTTTTATTTGAAAGGCACATCAAAATATCCCTTTCCTAGATTTATTCCGGCATCAAACTGCTGTGATGGTGCAAAATAGACCAATCTTGACCATCTCGAACAAAAAGATACGAAAACCGTGCTTTGGCTGGGCCCGATGCCAAATCAATTGTGTACGACCCAGACCAACAACCGCTATGGTCATTAATACGATGATATTTGGCATGATTCCAATGCACACTTCCCGTCACCTTCGGTAGAAATCCATCAAAATAATGAGACCGTTTATCCACTGAATCACACAATGTATTGCTCAATGTGGGCCATAATGTAGCGTTGGAATGATACAGTGATAATACCTTGTTTTTTTGACCAAGTGCCACGGCATCGCCCCAGGCCATCAATTTAGCACGGGTATGAAATTCCCCGCGATCGGACACGCCTATATCTTGAAACAACGGTCTATCTAATAGTTTTTTTCCTTTTGGCGTCGGCGTGTAGGGTGACACAATGCCCGACCGGGCACATTTCACGGACTGTGTTAAAAATAGACGAACTGCGTCAAAACCAAGCGGCATAATAGACAAACCTTTCTCTGAATAATTATCAGACTTAAATTTAGATTGAATGTGCCTTAATAATGCCGAAGAATAACGACAAAATCAATGGTTTAAGAACTGAATTATGCCTCTGGCATCAAGCTGCTGTGGTGATGCAAGATTTTCCATGCATTGTTTATTTTCGTCAGTACGTAACTGAACCGAGCACGTGTTACCCCAGACGTTAAATGAAACGTGTAAATTCCTGACCAGCAACAATGTGTATCACTAATGGCATGGTATGCGCATTGATTCCACTCAACCTCCCCGTCAATTTTTGGCAAAAAATGATCAAAATAATCGCCAATATGATCATTGGATTGTCGAAGTTCATTACTTAATGTGGGCCATAGACTGGCCGTTTCATGATAATGTGCAAGCACCAATGATTTATTTTTTTCAGCCACTGAGCGACCCCAAGATTCCAAACAATTAAAGCTATCTTTTTGTGTATTCATCATTTCTGTATAATACCATAAGAATGGATTTAGAAAATACACCATCATTAAAAAAACCGCACCCCATACCCGCGATGCCCCCACTCATTGAAGGAACCAGTATTTTGAACTACACCGATCACACCCATACCCCCATGCAACGCATTGCCACCCAACCGAAACAAACCATCATTTGCCACACCGTCGATGACTTTCAAGCCATTAAACCTATTATTCATGCATCATTAGATAGCAATACCTATTGGGTTATTGCCACCACTTATGAATGGGGCGTTTCTCAACAGGGAATTATCACGGATCACCCAACGGCCATTTTTTTAGCTTACGATGATGTGTGCATTCACCCATTACCCCCGCATATGGGGCACCCATTACCCCACCCAATCACCATGGCATCGTCATGGGATGCCGACCGGTTTACTGCCGCCATTGATCGTGTCAAATCAGCGATTATTGAAGGGGATATGTATCAAATGAATCTAAGTTACCCCAGTGAAATTCAGGGCAACACATCCATAAATGATATTTACCATCATATGATGCATGCACATGCACCTCAGCATGGGGCCTACATTCATGCCGGGCCCTGGAAAATTGCCTCGTGTTCCCCCGAAGAATTATTTTACCTTCACCGTGGACGTATTCGTACCCGCCCCATTAAAGGCACTATTGGTCGTCACAGCGATCCCGTGGCCGATGCCAATGCCTACCAAACATTGGTCAACTCCACCAAAGACATGGCTGAATTAACCATGATCACCGATTTAATGCGCAACGATCTCAGCCAGTGTGCCCGCCCAGGGAGTGTTAAAACCACAGCTCTAAACGATATTGTGCCCGTCAACTACGTGTATCACTTAATGGCCACCATTGAAGCCGATATATTGCCCAAACTTAATCCCTTAGATACCTTCATCCGACTGGCTCCTGGCGGGTCCATTACGGGATGCCCCAAGCCATCAGCCAGCGCATACATACAGGCCATTGAATCCGGCCCCCGTCAATTTTACACCGGTCATATCGGGTTTATTCACGGGCATCACGATGCCGCATTTAATGTGGCCATACGCACATGTTACCAACAAAACGATGGCCCCATTATGGCCCATACCGGATGCGGCATTACCATTGATTCCGATCCGGTGCACGAATATATTGAAAGTCAAGATAAACTACGGTTTCTAATGAGCAATCCCCATGCACATTAGTTTAAATGGGAGCATTGTTTCCGACCGTTCCTTTGACTGGATCAACGACAGTGGATTTCGATATGGCATGGGGAGCTTCGAAACCATTCGACTCATACAGAATCAAGCGCCATTAATATCGCACCATCAAGATCGCATCACTCGTAGCTTGGCTGAATTTGGCATTGATTATCATCCCAGCGGCTTAATGACACGCATTCAAGCATTAAAAACAGCCCTCCCACCCTTTTCAACCCAAGATCTGGCTGTCCGCTTAACCGTCACCGGCGGCCCCATGATACCAACCCCCAGTACCCAACCAAACGCCACAGAAATTATTACCATTACTCCAATACCGCCCCTTCCTCCGTCACCCATTGTCGTTGAGTTTAAATCCGTCACCCCCACGTGGTTTTTTAAGCATAAAAGCTTGGCCTACGCCGATCATATTCGGTATTTAAGCCAATCAAGGCACTGGCCCGTTTACTTAGATGACACCCATCATATTATTGATAGCAGTATTTTTGCGATAGGAATCATTAACAATAATCACGTGATATTTTCAACACATACCGATGAACTCCCCTCCGTATCCCGACAACAACTGTTAACCTTGCCCAATGTTACGACAGCCCCACTATCCCCTGAAAACTTAACCACGGCCGATGCCATTATTGGGTGTAATGCACTGCGAGGGGTGCATCAATTAACACTTGTAAATGGTCGAAAAATGACACCCCACCCGCGAATAGAATCCTTAAATCACGCCCTATTTTTCGGAGTTAACGGTGGCAATGGGCGTTAATGCCCCTTTTACTTTATCGCCTTTTTTAACCAATACCGTCACTTTATCCGTTGGCAAATACACGTCGGTGCGTGAGCCAAAACGAATTAATCCAAATCGAGCGCCCGTTTTAACCACTTGATCGGGCACTAACCCACAACAAATTCGTCGTGCAATGGCCCCCGTAATCTGAACCACACGCACCAACCCAATGGCTGTATCAATATCCGTTTCCTGACGTTCATTTTTTTTATCAATATCCCCACGCATGGCCGCTAAAAACTTCCCTGGAATATGAGTGGTTTTAATAATCGTTCCAGAAAATGGAATACGATTCACATGACAGTTAAATACCGATAAAAATGCAACAATTTGAGTGTAATTTTGACCCTCTATTTGAACATCATTTACTTGCGTAATCACCCCATCGGCCGCTGATATAATGGTATTTTCCGAATATTCTTTCTTTCGTAATGGATCACGAAAAAACGACACCACAAACACCAAAACAACACCAAATCCACCAATGACCCAACCATCAAGGGTAAAAAATCACAATAA
>JBMTIN010000025.1:0-12513 GCA_049437345.1 Candidatus Marinamargulisbacteria bacterium | reverse complement strand
TTTGGCGGATCAGTATTACAATGGAAATGATCTGGTTAAACACATGATTATTGTATTGGGCGTTGCGAACCCATCCATTTATATTGTGTCACTTGGTTTTCCGGGCATATGGTTTATGGTGGTTAGCTGGATGGCTGTAACGAACCCCCATATTCCACGACCATTGGTAATGCTTGGATTTATTTGGGGACTGGGCAATATTGCCACCGTTATAGCGCATGTGTTTGTAATAATTTGGCTGATTCAATTGGTCGCGTTTGGCACACTCATTGCGGCCCCTATTTGGAGCATTTGGGAAGGTTTTTTTTTGTTAAGTATGGCAAAAAAAACACCCAAAGCCCCCCCACCCCTGAACATTACTTGCCATAAATTTTTAAACCGTTAAACTAATAGGCATGCCAAGTAAAAAAAATTATTTGATCGTATTCCTATTAATTGCTACGGAATTAATTGGGTTCGGATTAATTATTCCCATTTTACCGCAAATTAGTGAGCGTTATGCCACGTCGGGATTTTGGCTAGGTGTGCTGTTATCTAGTTATTCATTGGCTCAATTTTTAGCCGCCCCATTACTGGGAAAATGGTCCGATAATATTGGCCGAAAACCCGTATTAATCCTGAGTAAGGTGGGCACTATTGCATCGTATATTCTACTGGCCTATGCGAATCACTATTGGCTAATTTTAGCCTCCCGATTATTGGATGGCGCCAGTGGGGGAAACATTGCCGTAGCGCGTGCCTACTTGGCCGATATTACCGCACCAGATAACCGATCCAAAGCCATGGCTATTATTGGTGTGGCCTTCGGTACTGGGTTCATATTTGGCCCCGCCATTGGTGGCATTTGTTATAGTATGTCAAATGACTTTAGTGTTGCTGGGTGGGTCGGCGCCGGATGTTCGTTATTATCGTTGATAATTACGCTTCTTTTTTTAAAAGAACCCGCTCAACGGACAAATACCCCGTCACAGCACATGATTAAACACCTAAATAAATTACCTTCATCCGCATGGCTACTCATGGGTTTATCGGCCATTGGCATGATTATTTTTTCAGGATTTGAAAGCAGTTTTTCGGTGTATACCGATCACAAGTTTGGGTTTACGCCGACGCAAAATAGTCATTTATTTTTAGCCATTGGCGTGGTGGCGTTCTTTATTCAAGGAAGCTTTACACGCATTAGCATAACGCCCATTAAAAATGCCATGACCGTGGCTTTTTTAGCTATTGGTGCCGGGCTTTCTCTGAGTGCCCTGTTAACGCCAATATGGGGATCCTTGCCCCCATTGGCATTATTAATTTTTGGTATCGCTATTTTAAATACCCATGTTCCGGCGGAGCTATCTCAAACCGCCACCAATAAAGGATTGATTATGGGAATTTATGAGAGTCTGAATAGCCTAGCCAGAATCCTGGGGCCATTAATGGTTTTTTCAATTTTATATACTCAAACTCAAACCATGTACCTGTATTTAGGCGGACTGAGCTTTATTCTGGTTATTGCGACTCGTTATTTAAAATCGTCATAGCCCCAAACTTTAATAAACACACGTTGAGTGATACTATCACGGTATGATATTTAAACAACGCCACATTGGCATCACCCAAAAATCTCAAGATACGATGTTATTAGATATAGGCTATGAATCACTGGATCATTTATGCGACGATGCTATGGCCAAAGGCATTGCCTACGATCTCCCCCCCACCGATGCCATGAGTGAACAAGCCCTTGAAAAACATATCCATGAATTGGGGAAAAAAAATACCGAAACCATTAGTTTATTGGGCCAAGGGTTTTACCCAAATTACTGCCCGGCCATTATTCGTCGAAATATTTTAGAAAACCCCAGTTGGTATACCCAATACACCCCCTATCAAGCGGAAATTTCTCAGGGACGACTGGAAGCTTTATTTAATTTTCAAACCGTGATTACTGAATTAACGGGATTGCCCGTGGCCAATGCATCATTATTAGATGAGGGCAATGCGGCATCAGAAGCGGCGTTTATGGCGTTACAGCATCATCAAAATAAACGAACCACACTACTTATTTGTGATTCGATTCATCCTCATAATGCCCGGGTTATTAAAACACGATTTAAATACCTGGGTATAACGATTATTGAAGGCCCCATTACCGATGATAAATTAACCGACGATGTCATGGCCATCGTGGCACATCAGTTTAAACGAAATGGGGATTTAAATCCCATGGCCTCAGTGTTTAAAACGGCCAAAGAAAACGATATTATTTGTATTTTAAATACAGATCTATTGGCACTCACCTTATTTGAATCAGCAAAAAATACAGGGGCCGATATTGCCATTGGAAGTGGGCAACGACTGGGCTTTCCCATGGGATTTGGCGGTCCATCCGCCGCATTTATTGCCTGCACCGATACATTTACACGACGATTACCGGGACGCATTATTGGGTTATCCAAAGATAAACACGGAAAGCCCGCATATCGAATGGCCTTACAAACCCGTGAGCAACACATTCGTCGAGAACGTGCCACGTCTAATATTTGCACGGCCCAAGCATTACTTGCGATTATGAATTCATTTTATGCGGTGTATCATGGCCCCGAAGGACTTAAAGACATTGCTCAAACGATTCATAATAAAACCCATGCCATTGCATCCGCACTGATTCAAAAGGGCTTTATCGTCGATACGGCTACTTATTTTGATACCATTACAGTTCGAACAGAGCGTGCCAAAGAATTAACGGATATCGCCTTAAAAAACGGGATTGAATGGCAATGCCATGATCAGGCCATTACCCTCAGCTTAAATGAAACCGTTGACCATCAAACACTTGCATCGATTTTAACCACCTTTGGGATTTCGATCACTGAATTGGCCATTCCTACCGTTGATATTCCCCTGGAAGTTAAACGAACTTCGGCGTTTCTAACCCAACCCGTGTTTCATCAATATTATTCTGAAACCAAATTGCTTCGGTATATTAAGTCGCTGGAACAAAAAGACTTATCCTTGGCCAATGCCATGATACCCCTAGGGTCCTGTACAATGAAACTTAACGCGACCATTGAACTCTTAAGTTTATCGAATCCCAACTTTGCCAATATTCACCCATTTTCAGCCCCATCATTCACCCAAGGGTATCAAGAAATTCTGACCCAACTTGAATCTGATCTGGCTCAGTTCACAGGGTTTGACGGCACCAGCCTTCAACCAAATTCCGGCGCCCAAGGAGAATTTTCCGGATTAATGTGTATTCGAGACTATTTTGAGGCCATTGGCGAACCTCATCGAAATGTAGCGTTTATTCCGACATCGGCTCATGGAACTAACCCCGCCAGTGCATCGTTGTGTGGATTAACCATTGTACCCATTAAATGCTTAGATAATGGGGCCATTTGTCTTGATGACCTTCACAAAAAAATTGACCAACATCAACGCCATTTGGCCGTATTAATGATCACGTACCCATCCACATTTGGGTTATTTGACGATTACATCAAGGCTATTTGTGAAAAAATTCATACGGCTGGGGGCCAAGTCTACATGGACGGGGCCAACATGAATGCCCAAGTGGGATTAACATCCCCGGCCACCATTGGGGCCGATGTTTGTCATCTTAACCTACATAAAACGTTCTGTATTCCTCACGGAGGGGGTGGTCCTGGGGTGGGGCCTATTTGTGTTAAATCACACTTAGTGCCATTTTTACCCACCACACAATCAAATGGGCCAACCATTGCCAACGCCCCCTATGGCTCAGCCAGTATTTGCTTAATTTCGTATGCTTACATTCGATTAATGGGCAACCATGCCTTAAAAGAGGCCTCCCAAACCGCGATATTAAATGCCAATTATATTGCCCACCGATTGCAGGGATTCTATGACGTTATGTTTACCAACAAAAAAGGGCGTGTGGCACATGAATTGATTATTAACTGCAAAACTTTTAAAAAAGAGGCCAAAATTACGGTTGAAGATATTGCCAAGCGATTAATGGATTATGGTTTTCATTCCCCCACCATGTCGTGGCCCGTCCCCGATTCACTCATGATTGAGCCTACGGAAAGTGAAGGCAAAGATGAATTGGATCGATTTTGCGATGCCCTAATTCATATACGTCATGAGATTGATGCCATTAAAACCAAGATGGTTGATATTGAAAATAACCCTCTAAAAAATGCCCCTCATACCATGGAGGACCTGCATCAAGAATGGCCCTACCCTTACACCCAAGCTCAAGGATTGTTTCCATCTGGTAACCATCAGAATAAATTTTGGCCATCGGTGAACCGTATTGATAACGCATTTGGGGATCGAAACTTAATTTGTTCTTGTCAAACAATTGAAGTTGGTACTACCATGGAAGTACTACTTTAAAATGTGGGGTTAGAACCTTATGAAACAATTATTGGAAAATGATACTGACGAAGAAAAAATAAAAAATTCAACTGTAATTTCATGTAAGTTTTGCAAAAGCGACATTGATTTAACGCAAATGCGCCAATTGCCAAAAAAACGTATTATCGAAAAACATGGTGTTTACTGGACGGGCTTAGAACGCGTGTATTTGATTATTTATAAAGTACAATGTCAAAGTTGCAAAAAAAAGTACAGCCACAAAATTTTCAAGTCCGACTACCATTACACATAGTGACATGGTTTGAAGAAAATTCAAACTAACATCCGAAAATAAACTGCGGATTATAAGTGGGTATTGAAATAATAATTTAAAACTAAAGTGACTATCTTCGCATTATTATATTAGGGTTAGTGTAATTAAAAGATTGCTTTTTAATAATTCATTTGTTAGTTTTGAATTACATGTTTTCCCCTAAAGTTTTGATCATTGATGACGATGAAACTGTATATTTTTCATTTACCACATTTCTTAACAATAAGAATTATAATTTAGACTACGCTAAAAATGGAAAAGAAGGATTGGAAAAAATCACCACATTTTCGCCCGATGTTGTGGTTGCCGATTTTAAAATGCCTGAAATGTCAGGATTAGAATTAATAAAAGCCACCCAAATTATTAAACCGAATCTTCCGGTCGTTGTCATTAGTGCTTATGGGGACAGCTCAACACGTCGCGTATTTTTTGAAGAAGGCGCATTTGACTACGTTGAAAAACCCTTTGAAATTGAAGCGGTTGTTAACATTGTTAATTTGGCGTTAAAAACCAAAGCATCCAAGTCATCCACTCAAGATACTCCTTTCATTGGAGAATCCGACGTAATTAAGTCCCTGTTTTTTAAATTAGAAAAAATTAAAGATACTGATATTACACTATTACTTGAAGGTGAAAGTGGCACTGGAAAAGACCTAATTGCATCGCATGTGCATCGAAATAGTAATCGTTCACTGGAACCCTTTATTAGTGTGAATTGTGCAGCAATTCCAGAAAGCCTTATTGAATCCGAACTATTTGGGTACGAAAAAGGGGCATTTACAGGGGCCGACGATCAAAAAAAAGGAAAATTTGAACTGGCCCAAAATGGCACACTATTTTTGGATGAAATTGGGGAACTACCACTCACTCTTCAAGCAAAATTATTGCGTGTGCTACAAAATAAATGCTTTGAACGCATTGGTGGAACCGAGGTTATTGCATCGTCATCACGTATTATTGCCGCCACCAATCAACAATTGGAAACTATGATTACCGAAGGATTGTTCCGTGGGGATTTATTTTATCGACTCACCCAATTTCCTATTCAAATCCCCCCCGTTCGAGACCGTGGAAATGATATTTTAATGATTGCCGAGCACTTAATTCAAAAGTATTGTGACGACTTTAATAAACCCCCTAAACAATTTTCAAACTCAGGAAAAATTGAATTGAAGCAATATGATTGGCCTGGTAATGTGCGTGAAATGCAAAATATTTTGTCGCGCATTGTACTGTTAGAAACCAATGATATTATTACTGACGAAACACTATTGGACTATATTCCAAAACAAAATATCCTCTTAAAAAAACAGCCCCCGGATTTTGACTTTTTAACCAAATACTCCGAAAAAGAATTGCTCAAAATTCATGCCAACGAAACATTTAAGTTATGTAATTTCAATAAGTCAGAAACGGCCAAGCGGTTGGGCATTAACTACCGTACCCTGGTAAAACGACTCGACGAACCCGAGGAACTAACTCAATCCCCGGCTGAATGTGAGTGATACTCGCCAACCCCACCCAACACAATGCCATCAAACCCAAGATCAATAACCTGGGTTATTAATTCGATGACATGATGATTCCATTGAGGGCGCCAATACTTGACCAAATAATTGTTATTGGACTCGATTCCCACCCAGTTGGGACGCGAGGCTTCCGTATTCCAAGCAGTATCCCAAAGGGGGATATTTTGGGCCAATGTTCCAACGGAAATATAGGCATACACCAATCGATCTTCCCCCTCTGGTTTGGTTTTTAATGCGGCAACCTCTTGAAGTGATACATACCCATGGGTATCTGAAAATGGTGAAATGATGATTAAATCATGATTTGTTGCCCCCAATGTTTGAATCATCGATGATGATATGGGCGCATCCCACAATAAAAACGTCTTGACATCCGTTAATGACTCAACAGCGTCTGCATTCGTATCCCCCGTTATATCAAAATCCGACACATCGCTAAGATTGGCCAGGTTTCCCGGGCGGGTTAACCCGATGATATTGTGTGTGTTAAAACTATTTTTTGACTTTGTTACTTTGTTTTGCTCGGTGACATAATCCACACCCAATAAAGGTTTTTTGTTGATCGCATCTAAGCGCTGTGTATTGGCCTCCATTTGATTTGAATCTTGAGAAATATTTGTTGGTTTATACTGAAAGGCGTCGATGATAGTCCCATCAATTTCGCTCCATAAATCGGGAACGATAATTGTATTCGTATTGTCAACAAAGATATCCAAGTGTGATGTTGACAGGAGTATTTTGGTGTTCGATGATTTCGCCTTGATCGCCGTGACCCAATTTAATAACGACCGTTGCATTCCCGCTTTATAAGACAATGTCTGCAAAGTTTGACCTGTAACATATTGCATGGGCAAGTGATCCTCTGACGGCTGATAAAACAGTGTATAGTGATATGTCGTATTGGGAGATAACGATGGTTGATCGCTATTTGTTTTATAATCCATAAAATTTGTCTCGAACCCCGAATCAAGCCATACCGGAGCACCATCATATATGGTTCGGGCAGGTTCCGTGGTATCTCGTCGAAGTTCAATGCGCTGAATATCTTCCGGACGATCGTAACGAAGGGTCAGTTCAATAAAATCCACGTTGACATCCGTTGATGCAATTACAATGGGTAACGAGGTATCCTCCGGAACGGGATCGACATCAATATAGTTTTTTGAACATGCGATACACATAAGAACACATAGCCATACAATATACTTGGGCATTTGATTAGGTTATACCCGACTTTATGGGAGTTTAAACCCCAACGTGTTTAACATCATTAAAAAAAGGGAATATACCCAATACAATGAAACCATTTAATATTCGACAATTGTTAAACGACCATCGCATTGTTCAGGCCAAAGAATTAATTAATGATACCCTTCGAGAGTATCAGGAAATGTTTGTTCAACACCCTCAACAACGCACCGGGCGATTGTCTCCCTCGCTGACTGATGCCCGCGAATTACGGGGCGGAAAATTATTTTTTCCGTATGTGAGTTCGGGATTGGGACGCGGTTCCAAAGTACGTTTAACTGACGGCAGTGTAAAACTGGATTTTATTAATGGAATTGGAGCGCATTTTGGGCATGGCATGGCGTTATTAAGAAATGCCGGCATTGATGCGGCCATTGAAGATACCGTTATGCAAGGAAACTTGCAACAAAATGAACGATCCTTTGAACTAATGACATTATTATTGAATCAGTCGGGACTGGACCATTGTATTTTAACGTCATCCGGTGCCATGGCCAACGAAAATGCCTTAAAGTTATTATTTCATCATGCGCCTGGAAAACAACGGATCATGGCGTTTGAAAACTGTTTTATGGGGCGCAGTATTAGCTTGGCTCAAGTCACCGATAAAGCAGGGTATCGTATGGGGTTGCCCACAACCATCCATGTGGATTACATTCCTTTTTTTAACCCTAAGTCCAGTAAAAAAAGTATCGAAACAAGTACCTCCACCATTCACCGATTACTTCAGCGATACCCCAATCAATACGCCGGATTTTGCATGGAATTAATTCAAGGTGAAGGTGGGTATAATATTGGCAGCACCCCCTTTTTCAAGGCCTTAATTCATTGTTTAAAAAACGAAAATATTCCAATTCTGGTGGATGAAGTTCAAACCTTTGGACGAACATCCGAACTTTTTGCGAGTCAGCATTTTAATATTATAAACGACGTGGATATTATTAGCATTGGGAAACTATCTCAGGTATGTGCCACCATTTATAAAAAACACATGACCCCGGCCCCAGGACTAATTAGTCAAACCTATACATCGTCCACCAGTGCCATTGAATGTGGGTATCAGATTATTCACCATTTAATAACAAAGTCACATTTTGGGCCCAAGGGCAAGAACATCGTATTGGGCCGATATTTTAATCGAAAAATACGGGCCATTGCCAAGCGGTACAAAGGCCTTATTTCAGGACCTTATGGACTGGGTGGCATGTTGGCTTTCACACCATATAATGGGCATCCAGATAATGTTAAACGCCTGTTAATGCGATTATTTGATAACGGACTCATGGGGTTCACAACCGGATCCTTACCCCAACGTATCCGTTTTTTACTGCCATTGGGAAGCGTGAGTCAAACAGACATTGACGAAGCCATTACAATTATTGAAAAATCCCTTCATGACACCGCATAGCCCCTTCGTATTGAGACGCGCAACCACTCAAGATATACGCGCGATTTATCTTCTAACAAAACAGGCTAAAAGTGGGTTATCGAATTTACCAAAAACAAAAAAAGGGACCCAAATCATGCTTAAAAAAAGCGATCCCAGCCAAGATATCGTCACCCCCATTAATAACAAAACATTTCTATTTGCCTTAATATCGCCCAAAAATCAGGTGGTTGGGATTTCTGGAATTAAAGCTCGAACCGGGGTCCAACGGCCCAATTATTCATTTATGTATCATAAAAACGCGCCCTATCCCTATTTAGAACGCATTGAAACATCCTTTGGCCATAGTGAATTAGGGCAACTATTTTTAAACCCTTTGTTCCGACAATCTGGCGTGGGTCGACTGTTATCATTGTCTCGATTATTATTTATTCGGCAATTTTCCCATCTATTTACAACAACGATTCAAGCGGAATTGCGTGGATATCTATTTAAAAATAATGTATCTCCCATTTGGAATGCCCTGGGGCAACGATTTATTGGAATGTCCTTTCATCATGCGGATCGTATGGCCACAAAAGATCCAAACTTTATTAAAAAGGCCTTCCCCAAACACCCTATATACTTAAATTTATTACCCCATCAATGTTGGAAATATTTTCAGCAAGTGCACCCCCTCACAGAACCGGCCAAACGATTATTACTGAATGAAAATTTTAACATCACAAATTACGTAGATATTTTTGACGGTGGCCCAACATTGGCGGGACAGGTATCCGTTATTCGAACCATGGCATTGGCTAAAACCATGCCATTAAATCAGTTGATCCCCCATCAATTAACGCAACGGCATATTATTTGCAATCCATCCTTGTCTGACTTTCGGGCCATGTACGTATCTCCGGACACCCCGTTATCGCAGATTTCAGACGCTCTGCATGTTGACTCATCGGACAATATCACATTGGTAACCGAACGATGATGCCCATTAACAACCCAAATTCAGGGACTAAAATACCCACTATAACCACCCCAATGGCCTCGATTGACGTGGCAATATCGGGCTTAGCATCGGACACAGATTGGGCCACAACAAGCATTGCAAAACGACGCCGATATTTAAAAAAATTTCAAAAATTACTCCAAAAAAATCACGCGCCTATGGCCGAGGCTATTTCTTATGATATCGGCAAACCTTATTGGGAAAGCATGACCGAAGTAACGGCAAGCATGGCCAAAGTAGACGCCACAATTGCGGCATTCAATTATCGACTACATTACCCCCATCAAGTGAATGCCGACCATACACTACAAACGGTCATCAAACCCATCGGGTGCATTGCAATTATTGGCCCATTTAATTTTCCGCTCCATATTCCGAACGGTCAAATTATACCTGCATTACTCACCGGAAATCGAGTCATGGTCAAGCCCAGTGAATACGCCCATAAAACCAATGCGTTGATTGAACAATTATGGATCGCCACCTTTAACGATATTGAATCCCCTATTCAATTTTGCTACGGTGGAAAAATCACGGGAGAGTATCTGGTAAAACACCCCCAAATTGATGCTGTTTTTTTTACTGGCAGCACCGCCACGGGTCGCGCAATTGAAACCGCTGCTCAATCTTCGAATAAACTATGTGCGCTAGAAATGGGGGGCAACAATGCCCTGATTGCTGAAGACGATTCCCCGCATTTAATTTCCCATATTATTTCGTCCGCCTTCATTACCTCTGGCCAACGATGCAGTTGTGCACGTCGTATCATTATTAATCAAAAAATATCTCATATAATTCCCGAATTAATTCGTGAAATCAAGAAAATTCGGATCGCGGCTTACCCGTCAAACGACCCCCCATTCATGGGACCAGTGGTGTTGCCACATATTAAAAACACCCTATTAAACGTCACATTTAATCATTCTGAAACAGCTTTAAAATCCCTTAATTTAGGACCGGGCGGACTGGTATCCCCCCGGGTTGAAATCAGCAATGAAGCACCTGACAATGAAATTTTTGGACCCCTGATATTTATATCAATGGCCAAATCATTGGAAGACGCTATTCACATGGCGAACCAAACCAATTACGGACTCAGTGCGAGTGTATATATTCAATCAAAACGTCGATTTTTAGAAGCATTTCATCGCATTGATGCCGGGATCATTAACTGGAATGCCCCCACCACCGGAGCGTCGGGCATGGCCCCCTTTGGTGGGGTTAAACACAGCGGCAACCATCGCCCCGGCGGATTTAATATGATTGATCATTGTGTGGTCCCCGTAGCTAGTCGACAGCAACCACGCCCAAGCTCGATTCATCTGCAAAAAAAAGACGATAAGAAACCCACATGAACAGCGTCCCCATTTTTATTAATGCCATGCCGGGCCCAACGAACCATTTTGGGGGCCATGCTTATGGTAATACAGCGGCCATGGCATCTCAATATCGTCCTATGAATCCTCAAAAAGCCGCCATTGAATGGCTGGATCATGTTGACTATATTCATCACTTGGGCGCACGGCAATGCATTCTTCCACCTCAACCTCGACCATTAAAAATTCATGCCAAAGATCCCACACTTCAGCAGGTATCCTCGGCATTTATGTGGATGGCCAATGCTGGGCATGTATTCCCTTCTCAAGATACCAACCAATCGACCGATCAATTTGTTCCCGCGAATATGATTCAAACCCCTCATCGTATAAATGAATACGCCTTTCATCGGTACTGGCTAAAAAAAATGATGCCACAACTACGATGTCGACACCGACTATCCTGGCCCGATGAAGGAGCTGCCAATACCATTCGATTGTGGAATGACCCAAATAAATCGGCCATCTACCTGCTGGTTCATGGCCCTAAAAAAAGTTATTTTCCTATTCGACAGCACCCCCATAGCTGGCGGGAACTGATTCAAATGACGGGAATTAAACATCCCTATGTAATGACCCAAAATAACCGCGCCATTGATCATGGAGCATTTCATAATGATGTGATCGCCTTTGGATTTCATCGCACATTAATTTGTCATGAATATGCCTTTCAAAATCAGACCAAAACGCTTAAAGAGTTATCGGATTATTTTCATCATATCACGGGGCAATCACTGACCATTATTACCATAAAAAATAATGAACTATCATTACAAGATAGCATCCACACATATTTATTTAATTCACAGGTAATTCAAATGGATGAAAGGAACCATTTAATCTGCCCATCACGCGTTCAGACCCATACAAAAAGTCGTTATTTAGTGGATCAATGGGTAAAGAAAGGGGTGTTTTCAGCCATTCACTATTGTGATCTTACCACCAGTTTAATGAATGGTGGTGGGCCGGCGTGTCTTCGGTTACCCATCTATTTATCCATGACCGCTTATAAAAATATTCCGCTTAAATTTAAACCAACCCCAAAAAAAATAATGGCGTTGCGTGACATTGTGATGACAGGTTACCCCACAACCTGTGTCATCAAAAATACCCCCTCAGATTATGCAAAGTTTGAATCGGTCATTCACCGAATATTCAAACTCTACCATTAACATAGAACACATCAAACAAGAATAATGGTAAAGAATCAAACGATATTACATATAGTATTAATCGATTTATGCCATAAATTGACATTAATTCCAGGATTCAATACCATGTATTACTCCGACCAGAAAGTAGTA